>JAAZHD010000512.1 GCA_012510895.1 Clostridiales bacterium | reverse complement strand
CTTGTTTGCTCTTCATAGAGCTCAACCATACCTGATAAGTGCATTTCAGCTAATTTACGTAAAGTTTCTTTATTCCTCATTTTTTACACCTCCAAAATATTTGGCACCTCTAACAAAGCCATAATCACTATCTGTTCTAGTCTCATTTAAAGTTCCTTTTTCTTTTGATTTCTGACTTTCTTTCATACGCTTTAATATTGTTTTGAGAACGGAAAAGCTTGGTACTCGTGAAATACTCATTAAGGTTTCACAGCCCTTTTCAATAAAATCATCCGAATAATATTTTGTTAGGTTTTTAAGGGATAGTAAAATTGTTAGTGCTTTTTTCTCAACATGATTATCTAAGATGTATTCAACAAATTTCTCTGTATTGGATCCTATAGCATTAGCCCAATTCCTAACCTGATCAGGAGTGTGTTCAAGAAATTTTCTATGATTTTCAGGCATATGATTAGGGTTAGTAGAAAATTGACCAATTTCTCCTAAAAGCTTTTTATGTGATGCAATTCTCATATCTTTGAAGTATACTTCAATTAGGTCCTTAGTGATTCTGATATCAACATCACTTTGGACATACTCATAAGGAACGGAATAATACATGCGGTTCACTTGGATATGGTAGTTTAATTGAACCGTTGCAGTTTTCCATTCCGATAGTTGGTAGCGTGGGTAACGGAGGGGAATAAGCTTATTCTTTTCCTCTTCGTTAAACACAATCCTTCTTGAGCCTTCTCTTTTTTGGAAAGGTTCATCGTTTAACTTATCTACTTCTTCTAATATTTTGAAATTTAGGTCATCTAAACTAAAGCACTGATAATATCTCAAGGAAGCAATGATTTGTCGGCTAATGTAACCAACACTTCCTTCAACACTAGGCTTATCCTTAGGTGATTTAACACGTGCTGGAACTATAGTTGCTCCATAATAATTAGCTAAATCACGATATGCCTCATTTAAAATCGGCTCTCCTCTAAGAGCTCTATTCACACCCGTCTTTAAGTTATCAGGAACTAAAACCTCTGCGACCCCATTAAAATACTCAAATGCATGAATATGTGCCATCAACCAACTTTGTGATGTCATGTTAAAAAATCCTTCAGCATAAAATAATTGACTGTACGGGAGTGTAGCTACAAACACATAAACAGGTAACTTTTCGCCTGTATTTCTGTCTTTAATAGACAATTTATCTCCAGCCCAGTCAACTTCCATAATTTCGCCTGGTTTACGCCTGATTGGCATGGTTAATTTGTACTTCTTTGCGTATTTCCCATAACGTCTGCAAAAGGTCCTATAGGCATAAGGGATCTTCTTACTATCCCTAGCACGTTGGTCATATTCATAATGGAGTAATTTTAGTGTCATGTTTTTCTTCTGTAGCTCACGATGAACATCTTCCCAATCTACAGGGAAATACCCTTTTGCTATTGCTTCTTTTTCAGGGAATAAGAACTCTGCTATCCATTGGTTGGTCATTTCATCAGTTAACTCGACTAAACCTAGATGATTAGCCTTAATAACTACATCTGATACAGTTTGCCTTGAGTGACCTACGCTAGAGCTAATGGTTCTTTGGCTTGTTCCCTTGAAATGCAAATCAAGTATTCTACGGTATTGAATCATAAAAAAACCTCCTATATAATGTAGTCATGCATTAAGCATGCACCTTCATTATATAGGAGG
>JAAZHD010000511.1 GCA_012510895.1 Clostridiales bacterium | reverse complement strand
GATATACACACCTGCCGTAGGGGTTTTCATAAAGGGCGGCTATAATGTTTTCATCTGTAACCTCATCCAGATTAAATATCCGAGGTATCCAGTTGCGAAGCTGGGACTGGGTATAAAGTTTTACAGCATTGAATTGGCAGGTGTCATAAACTGGGCAGCCTTCCACGCATCTTTTAGGTGCGCCTTCCGGCTTGTTTTCTTCTTTGAAGTGCACCAGGGAACCAAAGGAAGAAACCTTCTTGCAGTCTGAACCAATGAGATACAGGAGAAGATCCATATCATGACAGCATTTAGCAAGTATCATGGGTGATGTTTCATCTGAATTCCTCCAGTTTCCCCGTACAAAGCTGTGTGCCATATGCCAGTATCCCACATTTTCGTTATGCACTATGGATACAAGATCGCCTATGGCGCCGTCATCAAGGAGTTTCTTAAGAGTTTTAACAAAGGATGTATACCTTAAAACATGGCAAATGGAAAACACCTTGTCATATTTTTCCGCAAGCTGCCCTATTCGGTATACCTCTTCAGGAACAGGAGATATGGGTTTTTCGAGAAGTATATGATAGCCCTTTTTCATTGCCTTCTCTGCTGGGTCAACATGCATCCTGTCGTTTGTGGCAATTATAGCCAGGTCAGCAAATCTGTCCCTTTCAAAAAGCTCTTCATAGCTTTCAAAGCAGACATCATCGCTTAGACCATAAGTTTCCTTTATATAGTTCCGCCTTCCCTCATGGGGTTCCGCAACCCCGACTATTTCCAGGTCACCGGGACGGGCCTGCCTTACATAAACATTCCCTCTGGCACCTGCGCCGATTATAACGGTTTTTATTTTCTCAGCCATATGAATCACCTTCCAGTTTAATCGTTTAGTAATACATTTAAAGTGCGAAATATAATTATAAATCTACTCCATTTTCCCTCAGGACTTCCTGGATTCTGCTGACATCCAGATCCCTCGGCTTCACATCATACTTTACTGCAAGTGCTGCTGCAATTCCTGCTGCCTGTCCCATATTGGCACATATGGGCATGACCCTGTAGTTGGAATGAGCCATATGTGTGCCGGAAATATTCCTTCCTGCCAGAAGGAGATTATCAATATTTACAGGTACAAGGCATCTGTAGGGAATTGTGTAGCTCCTTTGCTGTTTGAAGTGCTTCTGCACACCGGTTTCATCCAGCCCGCTGCCCGTAAGATTGTGCACATCAAAATTGAAATGAGCTTTAGTGACCACCCAGTCATCAAAGGTTCTGGCCTCAAGTATGTCTTCCTCCGTCAGAGTATATTCACCCTTGAAATGTCTTGTTTCTCTCACCCCTATAATCGATGCCGAGCTTATAACATAGCAGTTTTCATATCCGGGTACAAATTCCCTTAAAAACTTTACTATGGGTTTAATCTGCTTTCTCGCAACTATGGCAGCCTTGGTCAGATCCTCCGACTTTGTTCCGTCCACACCGATGACATTGGTCATATTACAAGTCACCACTCCGGGTATGGGCGAAGGATAAAGCAGGACATGCCCTGCAGGATAAGGAATATTCTCTTTTCCCAGGTCCTGAATGTAACCCTTATCGATCTTAATGTTATCTTCAAAACTTCCCGGAAAAACCGCACGATCCATGTCCACGCCGGCCACCTTGAACATAAGGGTCATGGGCTGCATTTTACCGTCTGTTTCCCTGCCCTTGACATAGGGTACACCGGCTTTGGCAGCTATATCTCCATCTCCGGTACAGTCAATGGTTACCCTGGCCATGACTGCTTCTCTGCCGGATTTGCTTTCGATAATAACGCCCTTCACTGTATTATCTTCCACTATGACATCTGATGCAAAGGTATAAAGCTGCAGCCTGACCCCTGCTTCTTCCAGCATCTCCAGCATAAGGGTCTTAAGTTCTTCCGGATTTATCAGCCGGTTATCAGCATCGCCGCAGCGCTCAAGTATTTCCTGATAGAAACCTCCCTTGGTTCTGCCTGTCCAATGGCTCATAAGCCCGGTGGTGGCAACGCCGCCCACATCTCCAGCCTGCTCGATTAGCATGACATCTGCTCCCTGTCTGGCTGCGTTTACCGCTGCAGAAAAACCGGCAGGACCGGCTCCTAATACCAGAACATCCACTTCTGCCTTTACGGGCAGTTTCTTTGACGGTTCCACATAATATTTCACAAAGCCTCTCTCCTTCCCGCCTCAGCTGCTTAAGAGGTTTTCCAGCATTCTTATATCTCTCTTGAATTTAATCTCTTTTTCCTGTTCCAAAGAATATTCCGTGACGCTTTCACCCCATAATTCTTCAAATTCCTTCATAAGGCTTATGTTGCGCTCCAGAAGATCCTTTATCTTATCCCTGTCAACCCCGTTTTTATAAGAATCAATAATGGCAAGGGCCTGTTCTGTGCGCAATGTGACGAGCTCAATTCCGTTAATCCAGTGCATTAAACAGTCCCTGTCGCCCTTTCCCTGATTTAAATTATCATTAAGATGAGAAAGGATTTTCCTGGCAGACTCCACCCTTTTCTCCATTTGGCTGACGGTGTTGTCCCTGTCCTTTCCCGTGGAAATTTCATATATGGCTTTTAAGTAATTATCGACAAAAGGCCGCTCAAAACGCATATTCCTTTCCAGCAGTATGTCAATGCTGTGATATCCTTTTGAAACATCCATAAGAAGTAATATGTGCTCCATATCGATCCCTCCCAAAGGAAGGCCGATATGTTCGATGAGCTTTTCCGTTTCCCCGGCAGTTTCCAAACCGGCAGTATTATCTTCATAAAGAGCTAAATCACGGGTAAATGAGTTTATCTGAACTTCGCTGATGTTACTTATTGCTCTCAGCGACGGCCAGGTGGTTTCAGGATGATTTAACCTGACAGCCCAGCTTGTTACCAAATGGGCACACCCTAATTCCTTTGAGATGATTTCAGACATGCCAACGTTCCTGGAACCTATATGGATTCTGGGAATTACATAACAGTCTCCTGCAAATCTGACGCCGCTGCCGATTGAAGCCTTATATCCCTTGCTGACTATATATTCCGCGCCATAGAAATTATTGAATTTCCTGCCTGACTCTGTTTCCTTTATGGCAAAGGGAAGCAGACATTTCAGCTTATCCGGAACTTCTTCAAAAAATTTCTCGTCTATGGGTCTGCCTATTAAATCCTTTGCACCCCACAAAAGACCTGCATTGTCATTATATCTTTCTGTGCGTGCATAATACCAGTCGACAAACCTTGTCTCTTTCGGGAACCTTTCTATATTTTCCGGATTTGCCAATACCTCGTCGGCCCAGAGTTCTGGAGAGACTCCCTGCTGTACACAGAACTCAGCCAGTTCAACTAAAAAGTCATTCAACTGTTTGCCGGAATCTCTTGTATAGCATATGGGGCATTTGTTAAGACCCCGGCTGTCCATATGTCCGTAAACTTCATCCCCGCCCAGGTGTATGTATTCCGGTTTGTCGAAAACTTCAATAATATCAAGCACCAGATCTTTGGCCAGCCTCATTGTACCCGGCTTGCTGGGGCAGAGCATATAAGGATTCCCGGGGTTCTCTGCCAGATGGGCATATTTGCTGCTTCCTTCAAGAACATGTTCCATATGGCCCAGAGTCTGAATCAAGGGGTAGATTATTAAGGCCTGCTCCTTTGCAAACAGCACAATTTCCTTCCATGTTTCCGCATCAAGTGCATCTTTGGCAGCAAAATCAGGATGGGAAGGAAATTTCAATTTATTGTCTATTTCAACTACAATACCGTCATAGCCATTTTCTTTAAGTTTAAGAAACAATTTTTTTATGTACTCAGTTTTATACATAGAGACCTTTAAGTCCAGGTGGTATAAATGCATGATAACTCTCCATTCCTTTTTTACTTAAGTGTTCTTAAAACAGGTGTACAATAATAACAGCTTGTTTATAACTGAAGCCTTCTGTATATCGGCCGACAGACATAGGATAACAACTTAGGCTGGCTTTTGCAAGAGCAGCCATTAGCTTGCCTATTGCATAAACCCTGCTTAAATATTTACAGGAACCATTTCCCAAGTTTTCTGTTTTTCTCCCTTGACAAGTCGACCCATCCCGCAACAAGTTTTTCATCCGCTATGGTTATACGCCCCAGGCAGACAGGCAGATTAAACCGCTTTGGCCCTGCACTTCCCGGGTTGAAATATAAAACTCCATCCCGCATCTCCTCTTTAGGCTTATGGGTATGGCCGTATATAACGGCGTCTATGCCTATGCTTTTGGGTTCTATATCAAGAGCACCGATATCATGCAATACATAAAAGCTCCTGACGCCTATTTCCACAAGCTGGGTCATGTGCAGGCTTTGCGCCCATATCCCCCTGTCGGTGTTTCCCCTGACCGGATATACCGGAGCAATTTCCTCCAGGGCCTTTATTACATCCAGACTGCCCACATCCCCTGCATGAATAATCGCAGCGCTTCCCTTTAGAACTTCCAGGGCCTTGTCCGATATTCTTCCATGGGTATCCGATATAACACCTATAATCATTTGCTTTTTCCTTTCTAATCCTACAGAAATTGTATCATTAAGACTCGTATTATTTAGACAAGTATTATATATTAAGCTTTGCATTGAGGAACTTGATTGCGGCATTGCTTTAATGCAATAGATATTACTTTGCAGAATTATATCACAGTTATTATAACATAATTTACTGTCTTGTTTTCATTTTATTACGAAAGCAGTAAAGCTTTGAGCCTCCAATCTGACAGGATTAATCAGAAAGGACTATTAATTAAACCCCTAAAAATGGAATTATTATGATATAATAAAATCCTATAATGCTGAAATCGAAAGGAATCAAAAACTGTGATAAATAGAAGAAGTGAAAAAGAAGCCAGAATAACTAAGAGATCCCTGACTATTTTCCTTGTTGCCCTCCTTATTTTCGCCCTGGTTAATCTCCTGGAATTATCTGACCTTTTTCCTTCCAACGAAGCGGCTAATATTCATACTCGGGGTCAGTATGTAGAAGTTCATTTTATAGATGTGGGACAGGGAGATTCCATATATATTAAAACTCCCGCTCAGGATATTCTGATAGACGGAGGTGATCGGGGAAGCGCTGCTTTAGATTACCTTCTCAGTCAGAATGTAAAAGATCTGGAACTGGTTATCGGCACCCATCCCCACGCGGACCATATCGGCGGTTTAATTGAAGTTTTGGAAACCATACCGGTCAGAGAAGTTATGGATCCGGGTGTAGTGCATACCAGTAAAACTTTTGAAGACTACCTGGTTTTAATAGATGAAAAAGATATTGATTTCACAGCAGCCCGGGCAGGCATGAAGCGCACTTTTGAAGACGGAACAGTACTTGAGATTCTGTCCCCTGACAGCCCCAGTGAAGATGACTTAAACAACGCTTCCATCGTTGCCAGGCTGACCTATGGAAAGGTCAGCTTCCTCTTTACCGGAGATGCGGAAATACCTTCTGAAAATGCCATGCTGGATGCAATGTCTCCCCTGCGAAGCACTATACTAAAAGCCGGCCACCACGGAAGCTCTACCAGCACAGTGGATGCCTTCCTGGAAGCTGTTTCTCCGGAAGCCGTGGTCATTATGTGCGGTGCCGATAATTCCTACGGCCATCCTCACAGAGAGGTGCTGGAAAAACTGGAAGATGCAGATATAAAAGTTTTTCGGACGGATATCCATGGTACCATAATTGTTTCTACCGATGGTAAAAGTTACGGGATTTCCTACGATAAAAGCGTTGAGCCCAATTAAAGATCTCAGCCCTTAAATTTACATGCCTTAAGGTAAACCGGCTATATAACAGGAAAAAATAATGGTTAATAATAATATTTAGGTGAGCGCAGATGAAAGCCGTAATAGACCGTATAGAAAACAATATTGCCGTAGTCTTATTGGGAGACGAAGAAATACCTGTCAACATTCCCCTGGCCCTGCTTCCGGAAGGAGCCAAAGAGGGCAGTTTTCTGACTGTTGACTTTAAGCTGGACCCAGAAGGGGAGGCCCGGCAGAGAAAGAAAATATCCAATCTCCTGGAACGACTTTCCAACAAAAAGAACAATAGCATTCAGTAGCTTTTCATGGAAGGACCCCTCTACGGGTTTACAACCTCTCCTTTTGAAAAGCAGCCGGAATTATAATACCCTATCTCCGTGAAAGATTTATCATTTCTTCATGCAAAGCTCCTGAAAAAACTCCCCGCTTAAGGCCTTTTTCATAGGTTTTACCGGGCACGCTCTGACAGGTGGTCCACTCAGGGGCAGTATCCGTATCATAGCCGCAGATACCTTTGGTCGTGGGTATGCTGCGATAAATTCTTGCAACCAGCTCACGGGCAGGCAGTTCATCTCCCGGGCTTAAACCCAGCCGTAACATTGTATCCAGATCCTTCTTCCTGTCACGGAGGTGGCAGGAAGCAACGCATATGCCCCGCTCTGGCTTGAAAGCATGACAGGGCGGACAGACCATGCAGTCTCCCGGACCTTCAGTAATCAGAATCGGGATATCGGGGTTTTCCCGGATTTTTACCCACACCTCATAGAGATTATCCTCTTCAAGGGGAATATCGTTTCTGTCTGAACCAATAAAGCAGATGGTGCAGAGCAAGTGATGGGGCCGAAGTACCAGCCGGTCGGCCTTATCTATTTCCCGGCAGGAAGAAACCTTGTCCTTCTTCATCTCTTCCGGGGGCCTTAGAGCAGTGATTGGGCCGCTCTTTTCATAGAATCCTTTACAGGCCAGAGGACACTGGGTCCAAACGTCTTCATATACCGAATCATAGGTACAGATCCCTTCAAGTGTGGGAATTCTCTCCTCCACCCTGCTTAGCAAATCCCTGGCAGTCCGGGTATCGCCCGGCACAAGACCTAGTTTTTGCAGAACATCCAAATCCCGCTTTCGTTCCTCCTTAGTCTGCATAAAGTAGAGGGGCGTCTTTGAGCCGGCCTCATCAAACGCAGCCTGAAGGGTTACATGAACATCATTGTTCTCCTGTATTATTTTTAACTTTTCACTTAAGCAGTACCGGTTCATAAACTCTGCCTTACCCCCGCCCTGCAGGCATTTAAGGCACAGCAGATGCTGAGGCAGCATGACGATTGTATTAAGATCTCTGTCCGAAAGTTCTTTTACCTTTGCCTGATCCCGCATTTCCAAGGTTTCGGCCCCCTATAGCTTTAATAATTTACGTGCATTGCCGCTGCATATTTTTTCGTATACTTCCCGGGAAATTGCGCCTTCTTCCAGCAGGCCGTCCATATACCTGCTGAGCGTCATACCTTTTACCATGCCTTTTGTATTCCTGACGCTGCAAAAATCATGACCGAAATACAATTTGTCCTGAAATTCATTTAAAAACCAGATGCCGAATTCCCGGTCCCGCATAATTGCATTCAAGCCGCTGCCGGCAGATAAATCCCCCATCATATTATCGTATTTCCGCATTAGCTCCACCACCCTGCCGCCGGGGGCAACCGGTCCGTCAGGATAGCCGCCGTGCATTTGGTCTCCGGAAATCTCGCTCCAAAAATCTGCAGAATGGCCCAAAAACTTGATATTGGGAAACTTCTGAAGTGCGCCTTCAAGGCCTGTAAGATTTTCATCATCCAGGATTCCATAGTAACCATACTGGTGGGGAGCAATGTGAAAGATGAGAGGAAGTTCATACTTGTCTATGCATGAAAACATATTTTCCATGAGGGGATGATCAAAGGGAAGATTGGCACACATCTCGCCTACGCCTTTAGCGCCCATTTCAAGGTAATACTCGATGAGAGGCGAGAAATCCGCCTCGGGATTTCTGTAAAACATCCGGGGATCCAGGTTCATAAAAAATACAAATTTATCCGGATACTGCCTGCACAGCTCCGCAATGTCCTCAATAATCTGCGGTGTCTGCACGATCTCATAATGTATCAGGGGCAGTATTACAGCCATATCTACACCCTGTTCTTCATTTGCCTGAAGCTGCTCTTCCACGGAAAGAAAAACATCCCGGACATAACCTCTTTTGGGAAAAACATGGGCATGAATATCAATTTTCATTTTACTCTTTCCTTTCAATTTATTTGTCTATTATTTATTCCACACCTTTTTATTGATGGTATACAAGTTTATACTATTATATCTGAGAAAAGATTTCTATCTAAATTGCAATATTAAATGCAACACTTATTGAGAAAACCACGCATAATCTTTTAGTTGCAATTGTCAAGGGAAGGGTGGAGATTTTCGTAGAAAATACTACCCGACCTTGACAATGGAATTAAT
>JAAZHD010000510.1 GCA_012510895.1 Clostridiales bacterium | reverse complement strand
TAGTTGTTCCATACCTTGTACTTTGGTATTACAACTTTATCAGATTGAAAAAATGGCAATGCAGCATTTTTTGGTTCACAGCCGCCGGGGCAGGAATGCTGATACTGTGCTGTTGTCCCGGTGGGCTGATACAGACTGTGAGCCCAGTATACCCCGTCGGCTTTGTCCAAAACCAACCTGTAGGGCTTATTGGGTGTTACTCTTGCATTAAAGGGTATGGACATCCAGCCATGAAAATCAGGCGATACTTCTATATCACAAACCTTAATGGTTTTTCCCTCACCCTGTTCCCAAATCCGGCTGAGTTCCTGCAGAGATGCTTTAATCTTTTTAGCTGTTTTCGTTTCATTTTTTATAAAGACTTGTGCTGTATCCAATCTTTCATGGGTTACTGGAAATACCTGAGCCCTTGGCCTGTCCAATAACTCAAATCTTTCCGTGTCTGGATCGCCAAAGTCCAGTTTTTGTTCGCTGGAAGCAGAAACCTTTGCATGACGCGCCAAATCCTTATCATCTTCATTCCGAATACCTAATACATGTACATCATCCTTGATAATCTCCTGCTGAATCCTGCAGATGTGCCCTTCAGCTGCTGCTTCTCTCGGAGAAATGCCTTTCTTTAAAGCATAAAAGGCTGCTATTCCCACTGCCTGACCTATATTGGCAAGAGTGCACTGAACCCTGACAGACGACAAAGCCACATGGCTGACACTTATGTTCCGACCAGCCATCCACAGATTGCATATATTGCGGCTGTAACAAGCGCGAAGAGTAATAGTGTACGGAGTTACCAAAGTATAATCTTTATAGTTTTCATCTATAAAGCTCGGCTCAGGAGGAGCTTTTTTATTCAGCACTCCTCCAGGGATATGGGTATCCAGGAACCATCCGGCATATGCAATTCGGTCCGGCCATTTTGCATCCTGCCGGCAGTCCTTTTCCGTTACCACAACATCCCCGGCTAAGCGGCGGCTCTCTCTTTTTCCGGGAATGGAACCTACCCACTCCAAAGCATAGTTTGCCGCATTTTCCTTTTGATCACTGTAATTTTTAATATAGTCCCATACTCCTAAAATATGGGACAGAAGTTCTTCCTTAAGAATTTCCGTATCCTGAACTTGATGAAAAGGTGCTCCTATCTCCATCCACCAATATCCTGTATAAACGTTTCCCTTTCCCGGTCTTAGTCTGCCGATGTTGCGCATATGCCCAATATCAGTTTCACTGCGGATGGTTTTCGCCCATTCCGGGGGTACAAACTCTACCGGCCCACCTGTATCCCTGGCCAAAAATTGAATGGTGGCCCCCATAACTTCCTGATCAGGTATAACAGGGGCTAAATTTTCATTATACTCCTTTCGTCCTTCCCTCCCATACCAGAAATCGGCCCCGGCTATATATCCTACTTCACCATCACCTGTGCAATCTACAAATTGATCAGCATGTAAAACAAAATCCCGGCCGTTTCCCAGCTGTACAGCGTGAAGAGCTGCAATTCTTTTTTCACCATTCGGACAGGAATCGACTTCAGCGTCATATACAAGGGTATTTAAAAACAATTCAATACTTTCTGTCTCTTTTACCATATTCATCAGGCACAAATCATAGGCACTATTCACGTATCCGGAGTATATGTTATCATGATTATTCGCTCTGTCTCTTAAGAGAATTTCTTCTATAATACCTGTTTCCATGGTCCAGGCATTTTTTACCACCGGACTGGAAGGCGGCACTCTGATTTCACTGGAAGAATTCCCGCCAAGCACAGGCCTGTCCTGTACTAATGC
>JAAZHD010000509.1 GCA_012510895.1 Clostridiales bacterium | reverse complement strand
GTGCTACTGTGGCATATCTTTTTTTGCTGTTTTTTTTTCTTATTCTCGAATAACGCATGTCCTTCCCCCCTCTTCTCCATCCATCTTTGTCCATCGATTATATACTTATGGCATCTGATAATAAATTATGATAGAATAAGTCAAATCATAACCGGCTAATAGGAGGTTTTTTTGAATGAAATACCATTTAGATACTATTCCGGTATGGGATGCTTATAAGGAAGACACCGAATGTCCATTCTGCGTTTTAGAAAATAGAGTCGAAACATCCTATGTGGATTCATTCCTGGGAGGTTCCGTTATGGAACCTGATGTGCGAATTGCTGTTAATAAAAAAGGTTTCTGCCCTGCTCATAACAAACTACTATATCAGGCTCAGAATCGCTTGGGTTTAGCTCTAATTACTCATACACATACTTTAGAGACTATAAAAAAGATGAATGAAAGAATTTCTAAACTGCAAAAAACAGCTCATAATTCGAAGAACTCCGTTTTGAAAAAATTTAATTTATTTAACAGGAAATCTATCATTGGTGGAGCAAGTTTAAAACAATCTATTCAAAGCTTTTCTGATTGGCTTCGAATACATCATAAACAGTGCATTATATGTGACAGAATAGATTATTCCCTCAATCGTTATGCTTACACTCTTATGCATTTATGGGAACATGATAAAGAATTTCAGGACTCTTTCTCCAAATCTAAAGGATTATGTTTTTCTCATTTGCCAGTTGTGCTCGATATGGCAGCAGAGTGCTTAAATTCTACTAAACTTGCAAAATTCTTACAAACTCTCTTACCGCTTCAAATGGAGAACATGGACAGATTGGAAAAAGAGCTATTATGGTTCACACAAAAGTTTGATTATAGAAATCAGGATAAACCATGGGGTAGCTCAAAAGATGCACTTCCCCGTATACTGCAAAAACTAACCGGTAAATATATGTAGAAAACCTAAGGTTTTAAGAGTATTTTGAAGCTATTTTATAATAAATTCGTAAAATAGTCTATAATCGTATTTTTTGATATTTTGTAGTATTTGCCAAGTTTTTTAGTTTTTATTAAACTATGTGTTAGTGTTAGCACTCAACAATAGCGAGTGCTAACAAAAAAGATATCTACATAAGGAGGGTACAACATGAGAATTAAACCATTAGCTGACAGAGTTGTTATTAAAGCTTTGGAAAGTGAAGAGACTACAAAAAGTGGTATCGTACTTCCTGGTTCGGCCAAAGAGAAACCTCAAATGGCAGAAGTTCTGGCAGTAGGGCCAGGCGGGATGGTTGACGGTAAAGAAGTTAAAATGGAAGTAAAAGTCGGAGACAAGGTAATCTACTCCAAATATGCAGGAACAGAAGTAAAACTGGATGATGAAGAGTATATCATAGTCCGACAAAACGACATTCTTGCAATTGTAGAATAATAACACTATAAAAGGAGGTTTTAATTATGGCCAAGCAAATAAAATATGGTGAAGAAGCCAGAAGATGTTTAGAACGTGGAATCAATGCACTTAGTGACACAGTTAAAATTACATTAGGTCCTAAAGGCAGAAATGTAGTGCTTGATAAAAAGTTTGGTACACCACAGATCGTAAATGATGGAGTAACCATCGCAAAAGATATAGAACTGGAAGATCCTTTTGAGAATATGGGAGCTCAATTAGTAAAAGAAGTTGCCAGCAAAACCAATGATGTGGCAGGCGATGGAACAACTACTGCTACAGTATTAGCTCAGGCAATCGTTAACGAAGGCATGAAAAATGTAGCAGCAGGAGCAAATCCCATTATTCTTGGAAGAGGTATAAAAAAAGCAGTAGATGCCGCAGTTGAGTCACTGAAGAAGCAAAGCAATCCAATTAAGAATAAAGAAGCCATTGCGCAGGTAGCTGCTATTTCCGCTGATAGTGAAGAAATAGGAAGACTGATTTCCGATGCTATGGAAAAAGTAGGAAATGATGGAGTAATCACAGTAGAAGAGTCCAAATCATTGGCGACCGAATTGGATATTGTAGAAGGAATGCAATTTGATCGGGGTTATGTTTCTGCTTACATGGTAACAGACACGGAAAAGATGGAAGCAGTTCTGGAAGAACCCTATATTCTTATTACAGATAAAAAAATCTCAAATATTCAGGATATCTTGCCTGTATTGGAACAAATCGTACAAACCGGCAAACCTCTATTAATTATTGCAGAAGATGTAGAGGGTGAAGCAATGGCTACTTTGGTTGTCAACAAACTACGTGGTACCTTCACTTGTGTAGCCGTTAAAGCACCAGGTTTTGGTGATAGAAGAAAAGAAATGTTGCAAGACATTGCTGTCTTAACCGGCGGCACTGTAATTTCTGAAGAAGTGGGTCTGGACCTGAAAGAAACCACATTAGATCAACTCGGTACTGCTCGAACAGTAACAGTTGATAAAGAAAATACAACGATAGTAGAAGGCGGCGGTGATTCAGTAAATATTAAGAATCGCATCGCAGCTATTAAAGCACAGATCGAAGAAACAACTTCAGACTACGACAGGGAAAAATTACAAGAAAGACTGGCTAAATTGTCTGGCGGTGTTGCAGTTATCAAAGTAGGAGCTGCTACAGAGACTGAGCTTAAAGAAAAGAAATTAAGAATAGAAGACGCATTAAATGCAACGCGGGCAGCTATTGAAGAAGGTATTATTCCCGGCGGCGGAATTGCATTGATAAAAACAATTGACGCCCTGGATGCAATTGAAGGAAACGGCGATGAAAAGACAGGAATTAATATTGTTAAGAGAGCTTTAGAGGCTCCTCTGAGACAAATTGCCGAAAATGCTGGTTTAGAAGGCTCTGTTATAGTTCAAAATGTTAAGAATAACTCTGCTCCCTACTATGGTTTCGACGCCCTAAGAGGAGAATACGGCAATATGGTAGAAAAAGGTATTATCGATCCTACCAAGGTAACTCGTTCTGCTTTGCAGAATGCAGCCAGTGTTGCATCCATGGTACTGACTACAGAAAGCTTGGTAACCGATATTCCTGAGCCGGAACCTGCAGCACCTGCCGGAGGCACACCGCCCATGTATTAATTCCAACCAATAGGAAACTCTGTTTAAAAAGTGATTGCTTAAGCAATCACTTTTTCTTTTTTTTCTTCGCTGGAATTTTTTATATTAATTGACGAAAACTGCTTATCCTGTAGTATGGTTTCAGTATATTCATCTGCCAGTAATTCAGTACTAATTTCCTGAGCTGTATAATAATTTACTTCATCACGGAATCTTTCTATTAACATCAATAGATTATTTTCAAATGCCAATAACTCTTGCCGTATTTCCCTGAATTTATTCTGCCATTTTTCTTTTTCAATCTGAAGTTTGCTCATTTCAAGTTCAGCTTTTTGTCGACTTTCATTCATTATATTCTCTGCTTTTTCTTGTGCCTCTATCAGTACACGAGAAATTAACTTTTCTTGTTCTGCAAAATCTTTTATTTTTTCGTCCTGTTTCTGTATTTCTTGTCTCAGGATACGGTTTTCCTCCGCAAGGTCAAGCATTCTCTCCTGCTTTTTCTTCAGTTCTTCCTCATAATCCATCTCTAGCTCTTTCATATATTGTGTTACCTCTTTTTTCTTGTATCCGAAGATACCTATAGAAAAACTCTTATTCATTAGTGCATTCCCCCTTGGGCATAAATATACCATATAATTTATAAATTTTTTGTTGAACAGTGAAGTCGAATTCATCTATTCATGACCCTCTTTATCGAAACAATGCTATCTTTGACAGCTCTATAGCCTCTTTCAATCATTTCAGGAATGCGATGCATATCCAGCATTCCAACATCGTAAATATGTGGATTAATGATTATATCTGCCTTATGAGTGGTGCTTTTCATTATTTTATAAGACATTATATCGATGGTTTGACTGCCAATTTCTAAGATATTATTTACATCACTTCTCCTTTGTCCGCTATAACCAAGGTTTATTCCCATTACCTTTTCTGCCCCCATGTTTCTCAAAACTTGAGTAGGCACACTGACTGTTACTCCTCCATCCACCTGCCGCATCCCCTGTATAATAACCGGTTTAAATATGACAGGAATTGCAATGCTGGCCCTTACCGCTTGATAAATGGGTACATTATCTATATATAGAATGTCGTCATCATCTTTTATCATTCTTTTGTTATTTACAAAGATAACAGTCTGGGCGGTATTTATATCGACTGCTGTAATTGCTAAAGGAAGTTTGCTTTCTCTTATCCATTTCCCTCCGGTCAAATCCTTAATTAAATTCTGTAAATACTTTCCTTTTACTATGCCATCCCATGTGGTATCCCAGGTTAATATCCACTGGAGTATGCCCCAAATTATTCCTTTATAGTCTGTATCATAAATTCTTTTGTCTAAAGTCAATGCAATTTTTTCCATTTCTCTGACACCGACTCCGCATGCATATAAAGCAGCAACAATGCTTCCGGCGCTGGTTCCAGATATCCAGGATGGTACCAGCCCTTCTTCTTCCAATGCTTTCATAGCTCCAATGTGAGCAACCCCCCTTGTTGCTCCTCCGGATAGTGCTAAACCAAACCTCATAATTTCACCCCTCCGTTTTGGAATACTTACTTCTTTATTCTTATTCTATGAACATTGACAAAACAAAAAGACGTTTTACTGCATAAAACCTATGCCATCAAACGTCTCACTAATATACTGCCTTTTAAATTTATATTTATTTCATTGAATATTCTCTTAATAACTCCTGTTTTAAATCATATAATTTCTGAGACAGGTCTACCTTAAATAAATGTGGATTTTTCAAACGTTTATATTCATCCCACAAAGTATCCAGCTCTTCTTTAGCATACTTTTGAATTTCTAAAAGAGACGGTGTTTTATATACCAATTTCCCATTCAAATATATAGGCGTTAACATTTCTCTGATGCTGTATTTTGTAAGAGTCATTCTTTTCCATGTTTCTATTGGATCAAATATTGTTAATGGTTTTCTCGTATCAATTTTCTCTTCTTCCAGCATAATTAAATCTGCTAT
>JAAZHD010000508.1 GCA_012510895.1 Clostridiales bacterium | reverse complement strand
TTTAATTTCTCTGATCCTGAAAAGAACCATTTTCTTGCTGTAAAGGAGATGAAGATTCACGGTGATTTATATCGTCGCAGAACCGATATTGTTGGCTTTGTGAATGGCATTCCACTGCTTTTTATAGAGTTGAAAAAGCAAAATGTAGATGTACAGGATGCCTACACCTGCAATTACACTGACTATTTAGATACCATTCCCCAGCTATTTCATTTCAATGCCTTTGTTATGTTGTCCAATGGCTTGGAATCCAAAGTAGGTACTTTGGGTAGTAAATACGAATTTTTTAATGATTGGAAACGTCTACATGAAGATGATAGCGGCTCTGTGGAACTGGCAACCATGCTGAGAGGTATTTGTAATAAGAAAAACTTTATGGATTTATTTGAAAACTTTATACTTTTTGATACTTCTGGTGGTACAACGGCAAAAATTATGGCAAGAAACCATCAGTTCCTTGGTGTTAACGAAGCTGTTGAATCTTATAAGAATCGAAAACTGAACAACGGTAAGCTAGGTGTTTTCTGGCATACTCAGGGTAGCGGGAAAAGTTATTCCATGGTATTTCTTGCACAAAAAATTCGCAGAAAATTTGCAGGCTCCCCAACCTTTGTTATTCTGACAGACCGAGAAGAGCTGAATAAACAAATTAGTGATACCTTTGAAGCTTGTGGCTTACTTGGTACCACTAAAGCAAAACAGTTTATTGCTACTAGCGGTGAAGATTTAATTCAGAAGTTAAAAGGAAATCCAAGCTTTATCTTTACGTTAATACATAAGTTTAATAAACCAGATGAACCACCTATAATTCCTGACCACGACATCATAATCTTATCGGATGAAGCACATCGTACACAAAATGGTATATTTGCTGATAATATGTGTACATTGCTTCCTACAGCTTCCCGTATAGGATTTACAGGTACACCGCTGTTTGCTTACGACAATATTACCGAAAGAACATTTGGCGGCTATGTTTCCATTTATGATTTCAAGCGTGCTGTAGATGATGGAGCGACGGTTCCTCTTTATTATGAGAATAGAGCCGATCTACTGGAGATAGACAATCCAGAAATTAATGATGAACTACTAGATGCAATAGAACAGGCTGATTTGGATGTTAATCAGCAGGCTAAACTAGAACAGGAGCTAGCTAAGGACATACATGTCCTTACCAGTGAAAAACGTTTGGATACCATTGCAAAGGATTTTGTAGATCATTACTCTGAGTTGTGGACAACGGGTAAAGCCATGTTTGTTTGTATCAATAAAGTAACCGCAGTTCGAATGTTTAATTTAGCTCAGAAATATTGGGAGCTAAAAATAAAAGAAATTGAATCTTCACTGTCTGGAGCCACACAGCAGGAATACATGGAAATCAGCCGTAGGCTAGAGTGGATGAAAAACACAGAAATGGCGGTTATTATCAGCCAGGAACAAAATGAAGTAGCTACTTTTGAAAAATGGGGACTGGATATTAAACCCCATCGCAGCAAAATGGAAAAACGAGAAATGGACA
>JAAZHD010000612.1 GCA_012510895.1 Clostridiales bacterium | reverse complement strand
GCGGAATTATTGGTTTTATAATTTATTACTCATATGTTTTGTTTGTTTTAAGAGATTATATAAAAACAAAGAATAAAAGCAAGATATTCAAAATCCTGATCTGTATGCTTGTTATTAATCTGATATTGGAAATAGGTTCAACAACATATTTCGTGAGAAATTATGTGCATATAAACACCATTTTTTACTTTTTATCTGCTGCAGAAGGAGATGAAAAAAGTAATCTAAGAAAAGGGCAAGGCTTTTTCAGTGGCTTTTAAAGCTACAGCAATATTTGGATTTTAGCAGATGTTTTGGAGGATTTTAGTATGGTAATAATCAAAACAATAATAGATTTGATAAAAAATCCGAGAAAATTAGTAGCAAAGCTTGGAAATAAAGGGTTTTTATGCTGGTTACCGGATGAACAATATTTGAAACTACTTTATAGAGCAGAAATGGGGAAAAAGCTTGATTTGAAAAACCCGAAGTCCTTCAATGAGAAACTTCAATGGCTTAAATTATATGACAAAAATCCCAAATATGTTCGGTTGGTAGACAAATACGAAGTCCGTAAATATATTTCAGAAATATTGGGTGAAGAATATCTTATTCCGTTGATCGATGTTTATAATAGCGTAGATGAAATAGATTGGGATAAATTGCCTGAACAGTTTGTTTTGAAGTGTACACACGGATCCGGGTTTAATATAATATGTAAAAACAAATCAGCGTTGAATATTGATGTTGCAAAGAAAAAGTTAAAAAAATGGATGAAAAAAAATTGGTATTGGTTTGGTAGAGAATGGCCTTACAGGAATGTTAAACCAAGGATTATATGTGAACCATTAATCAAGACAAACGATGACACACTGCCAAATGATTATAAATTTCATTGTTTTCATGGAGAGCCTGATAATGTTATGGTTTGTATGGAAAGGGAGAGCGGGGAACCAAAGTTTTATTTCTTTGATAGTAAATGGAATCTGTTGAGATATAATATATCGGGCATCAATGCCCCGCATGATTTTACATTACCAAAGCCTGAAAGAATAGATGAGATGTTTTCAATCGCTAAAAGATTATCTGAAGGATTTCCTTTTGTAAGAGTAGATCTGTATTATGAAAATGATAAAATATACTTTGGCGAATTAACTTTTTATCCTCAAAGTGGATTTGATCCGAATTTATTACCTGAAACAGATTTACTGTTCGGCGATAAAATAAAACTGGATAAAATAAAAAAATGAAAAAGTTTACCGTGCGAAGGAAGTGATATTAATGCAAACTATTGGTTTCTTAATGAGTACAAAGGAAAATGAAAAGAGAAGAGCTCTGCTGCCCGAACATGTCAGGCGTATAAAGAATAAGGATCATCTGTTTTTTGAAACCGGTTATGGACAGGCTTTGGGACATAGTGATGAGGAATATAAATTAGTGGGCGCAAATGTTGCTCCTCGTGAAGAGGTTATGATACAGGATGTTATTTGCGATCCTAAAATAGGAGATGCTGATTATTTAACAGAATTAAGAGTTGGGCGGAAAATATTCGGATGGATACATGCAGTACAAAATAAAAATATAACAGACAAAATCTTAAGCAGAAAACTAACTGCAATTGCGTGGGAGGATATGTATGAAGAAGGAAGGCATGTCTTTTGGAGAAATAATGAATTAGCCGGAGAACTTGCAGTTTTACATGCCTTCACTTTATATGGCAGAGTACCGTATGAATGTAATGTTGCAATAATAGGTAAAGGAAATGTTGCCAGAGGAGCGTATAAAACCCTTGCATCCCTGGGAGCAAATATAACAGTATATGACAGAAGGACAGAAAAGCTGATAAGAAAAGAAATAGAGCTTTATGACGTTATCGTTAATGGAGTGTTGTGGGATGTATACCGAAAAGACCATATAATTTATAAGGAAGATTTATTAAGGATGAAAAAACCTTCATTAATTATTGATATAAGTTGCGACAAAGCTGGCGCAATTGAAACAAGCATACCTACAACAATAGAAAGTCCGGTATATACTGTGGATGGTGTGTTGCACTATGTTGTTGATCATACTCCTGCTCTTGCAAGTTATTCAGCGACAAAGGCTATAGGAGACGAATTGGTTAAATATATAGACGATATAATTGACAATAAAGAAGAAACAAACAAAGTCCTTAAAGATGCAATAATTATTAAAAATGGGACAATAATAGATAAAAGAATTATTGATTATCAAAATAGGTAAAATGTTTGTCGCAGATTAAATTTACCCCGAAGCATATACTAAGAAAAAAACACTGCAAAACTTCAAGCACGTAGAAAGCTAATTTTTCAAGTAAAAAGAGTAAATAATGAGGTGCAGGACTTGATAATTCCAGGGGAGTAAAGTAAGCATATATTGTCTGTGAAAAATTTGTAAATACTATACAATGGATGTAAGTAGCAG
>JAAZHD010000507.1 GCA_012510895.1 Clostridiales bacterium | reverse complement strand
GGTTGGTGCTTTGCTCGGATACGGAATTAAACCTGATTTTTTGTGTGTTATTGATCCTGTCGGTATTACATACAAACTAATGGAGAAATACTTATACCTAGATGTGCCGCTGATATTTTATGAAGGTACAAATGCTGACATTGTTGAAAAGTATAATGGCAAAAAAATCTTTTATGCCAAAGAACCTTTTGTAAAGCGTTTTTTAGAAAAGGATATTGATACTCTTTTAAGTGGGGGTTCCGTTGCTATAACCTGTTTAGGGTTGGCTATTTATCTGGGATGTAAAAACATTATATTTATTGGACAAGATTTAGCTTTTACTAATGATAAATTGCATGCTAGTAATGCTATATTAGAGAACGAGAAAAATGAAGTTAAAAAGAAAACAATTCTTGTTAAAGGGATTGACGGAAATCTTGTAAAAACAGATTATTCTTTAAATATGTTCAGAGAAACAATAGAGTCAATAATACAGGCATATAGCGAAAATAATTACATAAATGCTACTGAGGGTGGAGCACATATTGAAGGTACTAAGATTATGAGGTTAGAGGAAGCGATTAGTGAGTTTTATTGCAGAGATTTATGCTAAAAGGATTTAGATATACTATCGAATGAATTTGATTACAATTTGATTTTTGAAAAATTAAGCAATGCTTTGAGTGATTTCGAAACTATTCAAGTGAAATGTAAAGAGGGAATGAGAATAGTCAAAAACATTAGGGAAGAGAGATTTCTGATAAATACAAGCTTAAAGAACAAAATTGCATCAAAGCTCAGAAGGCTTGACAGTATTGATCATGAAATCAGAAAAAGGTTTGAAAACAATGGCTTCTCTAATATAATATTGTATCCTGTTACAATGGCTATCTTGTCGGATATTGAAAATACCGTACTTGAGAGTGATTCCGAAGAGGTTAAGTTAGAGAAAGCTTTAAATAGAAGTCACAACATGTATGAAAACATATACAACAGGTTGGATATTGCAATAAGGATTTTGAAAAATAGATTGAATGCGGGAGGAAGTTTTGAAGATGACAGATAATCAAAAATTATTTGATACGTTAAAAGATTTGACAGGGGAAGCCGTTGGAGTTTCAGATAATTTGATAAAAAGCTTAAGAAGTTTTGATATCAATGTCGCGATGAACGATTTTATAAAATTGAGTATAGTAGTGGAAGAAATAGTTAATTTAATTTATCTGGAAGAAACCCTGAGACCATATATATACGATATTAATTCGGTGTTAAAAAATATGCTGGAGGCAATTGAAAATAAGGATTATTATTTGGTGAGTGATATAGTAGAATACGAATTATTGCCAAACTTGAATAAATTAACACAGAATTGAACTTTTGTCCGAAAACTTAAGTTTTGAAATCAAATTTATTGTTCAATAGCTCTATAAGAATATATTTCTTTTTTGTAAGTTTACATGAATTGAAAAAGAACAGTCAATATATTGATATGGTTTTGTAAGTGCAGGTGTGAAAAATGCAGGATTTGATGATAAATAAAACAGAAACCATACTGGATGCTATGAGAAAATTGGATATATGTGCGAAGAAAATACTTTTAGTGGTTGAAAACACTAAATTATTAGGTGTTGTTACGGATGGGGATATTAGAAGGTGGATACTAAAAAATGGCAGTCTGAACGAAGAGGTTAGCATGGTGATGAATACTAATCCTATAGTACTGCACTATAAAGATAAGCAGAAGGCTAAAAAATTAATGATAAAACATAATATAGGGGCTGTACCCCTTTTAGATGATGAAGGCAATGTAGAATCAATCGTATTTTGGAATGATTTCAATTATAAACACAGTTATAAATATAAAATAGATGTTCCCGTAGTTATTATGGCTGGTGGTAAAGGTACTCGACTTTATCCTTATACCAAAATTTTACCTAAACCTTTGATTCCTATTGGAGATATTCCAATAATCGAAAGAATAATTAATAAGTTTAATGAATATGGGTGCAGAAACTTTTATTTGACCGTAAATTATAAAAAGAATATGATAAAATCTTATTTTGGCGACCTGGAAAGAGATTATAATATAACTTATATTGAAGAAGAAAAACCACTTGGTACGGCTGGTGGTTTGTCGTTATTAAAGGATAAAATAAAGGTAACGTTTTTTGTATCAAACTGTGATATTTTAGTTGATGCCGATTATGCTGACGTCTTAAAATACCATAAAAAAAGCAATAATAAAATTACAATGGTAACATCTATAAAGCTTTTTGAAGTTCCTTATGGAGTGATAGAACTGGACGGGAAAGGAAATGTCGTGAGGATAGTAGAAAAACCCAGGCACTCCTATTTGGTAAATACCGGGCTTTATGTACTAGAACCTGAAATAATGTATGATATTCCGGAAAACCAATGTTTTGATTTACCTGCTCTCTATGAATATTATCTGAAAAAAGGTGAAAAAGTGGGAATTTATCCAATAAGTGAAGCCTCATGGATGGATATGGGACAAATGGATACACTTCAGGATATGCTAGACAGGTTGAATATTGGAGAGTGAAAGGAGTAAAGAGATAATTGATTGATAATAAAAGGATTGTGGCCATAATACCTGCACGAGGTGGTTCAAAAGGAATTAAGAGAAAGAATATTAGAATATTAAACGGTAAACCTTTGATTTCTTATACAATTGAACAAGCATTGAAAAGTAAATATATTGATAGAGTAATTGTATCCACAGAAGACTTAGAAATTGCAGAAATTTCCAAGTCTTTTGGTGCTGAAGTTCCCTTTTTAAGGCCGCAGGAACTTGCGCAGGATGATACCCCTGGTATTGAACCCATTATTCACGCAGTAAATTACTTAAACGGTGAAGAAAAGTATTTCTTTGAATATGTTATGTGCCTTCAATGTACTTGTCCGTTGAGAAAGGCTAAAGATATCGACAATTCTATAGAAGAAATAAATAAAAAGAATGCTGATGCGCTTGTGAGCGTGTGTGAAAGTGAAGTGAATCCGTATTGGATGAAGACAATCCAAGATGGGAAACTGGTGGATTTTATTAAAACGAATGTTGATTATATAAGGCGCCAGGATTTGCCCAAAGTTTATAGATTGAATGGAGCTATGTATTTAGCAAAAACAAAGGTAATTTTGAATAGAAAGACATGGTACACAGATAATACTTTACCCTACATTATGGACAGGATTTCTTCTGCTGATATCGATGATGAAATGGATTTTAAATATGTTGAGTTTTTAATGAGTTATAAGGAGCATGATGCATAGATGCTGGAATTATTTAGAAGTAATAGGTGTTTTATAATAGCAGAGGCAGGAGTAAATCATAATGGGTCTTTGAATTTGGCAAAAAAGTTAATTGATAAGGCAAAAGAAGCAGGTGCTGATGCTATAAAGTTTCAGACTTTTAAAACGGAAAATTTGGTAACTATAGATGCTCCTAAGGCTGAATATCAGGTGAACAATACGGGCGATGGTACACAATTTGAAATGTTAAAGAAACTGGAACTCTCTTTAGAGGAGCATATAGAGCTTAAAGAATATACACAGCATAGGGGGATAATGTTTATTTCTACCCCATTTGATTTTGAAAGCGTTGATCTGCTCGAGAAGTTAGGCGTGCTGATATACAAAGTTAGTTCTGGGGATTTGACCAATATTCCATTACTGAGATACATAGCCAGGCTTAATAAACCAATAATTTTATCGACAGGTATGGCCAATTTGGGAGAAGTTGAACTGGCTGTTAATGCCGTAAAGGCAAAAGGAAACGATAAAATAATTATACTGCACTGTACGTCAAGCTATCCGGCAGATTATGAAGATGTTAATCTAAATGCAATGATAACCCTAAAGGATTCTTTTAAACTGCCTGTTGGTTATTCAGACCATACTACTGGTATTGAAGTTCCTATTGCTGCCGTTGCAATGGGTGCTACAGTTATTGAGAAGCATTTTACGCTAGATAAAAGTATGGAGGGGCCGGACCATAAGGCCTCGTTGGATCCTGTTGAATTTAAAAACATGGTGCGTAGCATAAGAAATATTGAGAAAGCATTGGGGGATGGAATAAAACGTTGTAGTCAGAATGAGGAGAAAAATAGGTATGTGGCTAGAAAGAGTATAGTTGCTAAAAGACAAATAAAAAAAGGTGAGAAAATCACAACTGACATGTTAGATTTTAAACGGCCAGCAAGAGGATTACTACCGCATATGATAGACTTTATTATTGGGAAAGAAGCGATTAGAGATATCGAGCGAGATGAATTAATCAATTTACATGATTTAAGGTGATTAATGTATGGAAAAAAACAAATGTATTTTTTTAGATAGGGATGGGACAATCAATGTATATAAGGGGTTAATAAGCAGACCTGAAGAGATAGAATTAATAGATGAAGTAGCACAAGCAATAAGATTAATAAATGAAAGTGATTATTTGTGCATTGTTGTTTCAAATCAGCCGGGCGTTGCGAAGAATTTATGCACTTTGGATGAGATGAACAAGATAAATGATAGATTGAGGGAGCTTTTAAGTTTACAAGGAGCATATTTGGATGATATTTTCATATGTCCGCATCATCCTGAAAAAGGATACCCTGGTGAAAATCCAGAATTTAAAATTAATTGTGTTTGTAGAAAGCCTAATACAGGAATGATTGATACAGCAAAATTGAAGTATAATATAGATCTGTCTAAATCGTATATAATAGGTGATAGTACAATAGATATACAGACTGGCATCAATTGTAATATTAAGACAATACTAGTCAAAACAGGTTTAGCAGGGCTAGATAAGAAATTTGATGTATGCGCAGATTATGTGGTTGAAAATTTATTGGAAGCTGTAAAAATAGTATTAAAATAAAGAATATAATCTGTACAAATAAAATCTTTGTATTATACCTTAAGGAGTCCGAGGCTTTCAATTTTCATTTAACTTAACAGAACGCGAATTAGAAAAAGGAGTTTAAGTATGAAAGTATTGGTTGAAGG
>JAAZHD010000506.1 GCA_012510895.1 Clostridiales bacterium | reverse complement strand
TTCCCTCAGCAGCCAAAGCTGAACCATCATGTTTTTCAAATAAAGATTTTTCAGCTCCGCAAAGAGGGCATGTCCAATCATCCGGCAGGTCTTCCCACCTTGTGCCAGGAGCAACCCCCGATTCAGGTATTCCATTTGCTTCATCATAAACATATCCGCAAACGGAACATACATACTTTGACATTATATACCCTCCTTCGCTTTAGTTGTTTGTTATTAGAAAGACAACTGGAAAAGCAGCCTTTAAAACATGCATTTATATAAATGGTTTTTTATCTGTGAAATCTTTTGAACGTATTATCAAATATTAAGGTAACAGCTTATTTGCAACAATAATGCCTTACATTAATTATTTGGAGCATCATAGATTTAATATAAATAATTACTGTTTCGATAATAAGACAGATAGTAAGTTTTGTAAATGCATACTGTAATTATATACCACTAATATGTATGTTTCAATAAAATTCAGAAAAATATTGAGGTTTTGCTATATTTATGTCATTTTTTGAAACATTGCTTGAATTACCTGATTCTAAAAAAGCAGACCGAATCATAAATAATGCTGGTCTGCATTTCTATTAATTTACATAATCATACATTACAGGCTGTATAATTTAGACATAAATAATATTATTTACAAAAAATAGCTACAGCATCTCTCAGAAATACTGCACAACCTGGAGCAATTTTTTCATAATACTCAGTAAAACGAGGATCATTTACATACATCTGGGTAAGTCCGATATGAGCTTCTTTACTGTAGTTGTCCCAAAAATAACAAAGCCATTCTTTGTGCAATTCACAGGCTTTCTGTGCAGACGGACTTCCGGGATCCCCCTGCTCTACTGCCTTTTTAAGGGTTTCATTCAATTCCTTTGTCAGTTTATCCAGTGCAGCATATTGCTCCTGAGTCATGCCTAATACTTTGGCATTGGAGCGGTTGACAGCATCTTTACCGTATTTTTCACGGATTTCCTTGCCAAATTGCCGTTCATTATCATCAACCATGTTTTTCAGGAAACCTTGAAATTTTTCTTTGTCAGTCATAATTATTTCTCCTTTCATAGCTTTAATAGTCTTTTCAACATTTTCGATCAGCAATTCCAGCTGCTGTTTTCTCTCCAGAAGTCCTCTCAAATGATCTTGAAGCGCTGAAAGACCGTCAAAATTCTTTTCTGATAAAATCCTTTTTATTTCATCCAAATTAACTCCAAGCTCACGGTAAAAAAGGATTTGCTGCAGCCGATCAACTTCCTTCTGCCCATATATCCGATATCCATTTGAGCTTATCCTTTTAGGGGTAAGCAATCCAATCTCATCATAATACCGCAGAGTTCTGGAGCTGACTCCGGCTAATTTAGCCAATTTGTTTACAGTGTATTCCATAGCCTCACCTCCCGTAATTAGTAGAGTAAACTATTACGCAGCGTTAATGTCAATATGCTTATGTATTTTTAAATTACGAGTAAATTTGAAGAAACAGCAAAATAAAACTGGACCCCGTGTTTTAAGGAATCCAGCATTCAAATTTTATTAAATATTAGTTTATCTTCCAAGATCTATGATGTTTTGGATGAGACCCTTGCATTTCCCGCATTCCTCGCCGATCTCTTCATTTATGCCTGTTCCTGCGCCTGTCATCTCGCCTACCTTCTCTACTGTATCAGCACCATTTTTAACTGCGTTTACTACTGCTTCCAGCGAAACATTTTTACAGCCGCAAACTGAAGTAAGTATAGCATCCAGCTCATTTTTACATCCTTCGCATTTCGTGCATACTCCTGCAAGTTCTACCAGTTCTTCTACTGTTCTTGCCCCGGAAACCATTGCCTTTCTGATAGACAAATAATCAATGTTGTTTCTTGTACATATGATCCTGTTTTGTGCAATGTATTTAGTACTCCTTCTTTAAATATTTACTTATGTAAAAACATACACAATTATATTGTTACCCGAAATTAATTCATAATAACTTTTAATTTATCAAAATAAACATCCATGCGGCTTAAATTTATCCCTGCAATCTCTAAACTTTGAATTTTATATGAGCAAATCTCATACCCTGCTACTTATACTCAATATTTACAGGACCGCCCCGGTGTATGGACTGATGAATCGCTTCTATAATAAGAGTATTTACATAGCCGGCATATGCATCTGCAGCAGGATATATATCGTCAATCAGATTATCCAGGAATTCGTATAACATCAATTCCGGTGCGGCTGTTAATCTGCCTGCTACAGGAGTGCCCAGTGTATGCCTGTGCTTATACAGCTTACCTCCTTCATGTACCATTTGATCCTGAAGGTCTACATAAAAGCATCCTTCTGTTCCTATAATCTCATATTTTAGGTCATATATCATTGGCATGCATTCAGGTAATACCCAGCTCGTTGTATAGGATCCTATGGTACCGTCTTCAAATGTCAGCATTGCAATTATTGAATCATATGTATCAATACCTAAACTGACCAGTTTCTCCTTAATGCCTGTTGCCTGTGCATTTATTACTTTTTTGCCTGTCAGCCAGCATGACATATCAATGAGATGGGAAAGCAAAAACCATGCCGGTGTAGTCTCGGCTGCCCAACTTAACATTTTGGTAGGCACATAGATGGTGTCATTCAACCTGGCATTCATTGTTATAATATGCCCTATTTCACCCTGCCCGACAGCATCCTTTATACTAACAAAGGGCATATTCCAGCGGTTTTCAAATCCCACCATGCATTTCACTCTCGATTTTTCAACAACTTCAAGCATTGCCTTGGCTTCATCCGATGATGTGGCAAATGGTTTCTCCACCAAAAGGTGAATGCCTTTCTCAGCAGCCCTTATTGCTATATCACAATGAGCAAAATCAGGGGTTGCCACTATAATTGCGTCCAAATCTTCCTGCTCAATCATTTCTTTATAATCCTTGTACCCTTTAACATCGAACTTTTCTGTACATTGATCCAGAGTAACTTGTACAGGTTCTGATACAGAGACCAATTGAGCCTTGGGATATTGCTTTATGGCATTAGCATACAGCTTACCCCTTATACCCATACCTGCTATACCGAGCCTTATCATTTGCCGTCATCCTTTCATATATTTATTTATATTTAATTATATAAGCTCTAAGAATGTGAAGCCAGCTCAAATTGTTTTTTGGTGAACCCTATATCTCAGTACAGTTTTTAGTTTTGATTTTTCTGTTTTTCTTGGATCAGTAATATAAATCTCTCTATGTGCCAGCGTTGTTATCTCCAGTTGGTTGTCTTCAATATACTTTTTCATTTGGTCGAAACTTCCCGCTTCATCATCATATGGGCCGATATGCATCATCTGTACTGATAGTCCGTCTTCCATGGTTCCAAAGCATATGTCATCCAGTATAGGGTGGTTTTTTTCTTACTGACATTTTCAAAAGCTCTATCCATCACAACCTGTGTTACAAACTCAGGCTGCCTTATCATAATGGTGTATACCAATTCATTCTTATTTAAAGTCTTTGATTTCCTCACTTCTTCAGTCAAATCCCATATTCCTTCAAGGGGATAAACAGTGTATTCAAAATATCCATCCAGTGTATATCCTTGTTTCGGCATCATTCTGACAGCATAGGCCAAAGAGTATAATACGCCTACCTTTTCAGAGAATTCTTCATCATTTGGATTTCCCTTGCCGCTTATCATAATAAATTTTTGTTCCGGAACTTTTATTATTTCTGGTTTGTTTCCCGGCATATATAAATTCTTCTCATGCTTTCTCCATTCATGTTTCATAGTTTCACCTGCCGCTCCAGCTCTGTTTTTTTATATAAATTAAACCACCCAAATTCAGAGAGAAAGACTTTTTAATGTCAATTATTTTTCAATATAGCTTCTATAGCGTCTAATTCTTCTTTAGACAAATCAGGTTTTTCAAGTTCAGCTACATTTTCTTTTATTTGTTCAGGTCTGCTTGCACCTATAAGGGCGGAAGTGATTTTATTATCACGAAGAACCCATATTAGTGCCAGCTGCGCCAGCGTCTGTCCTCGTCTTGCAGCAATTTCGTTAAGGGCTGATATTTTATCCAGCTTTTCTTGAGTCAACACACTCTTTTTAAGTGAAACAGCATTTTTACCCATTCTGGAATCTTCCGGTATGCCGTTTAAATATTTATTTGTAAGCAGCCCCTGTGCCAGCGGGCTGAATGCAATTATTCCTATGCCTATTTCATCAGCATAATCCTTTAAGCCGTCTTCCTCAATCCACCTGTTGAACATGGAATAAGAAGGCTGAT
The DNA here is from genome assembly GCA_012510895.1 of Clostridiales bacterium. GTDB lineage: Bacteria > Bacillota > Clostridia > Caldicoprobacterales > DTU083 > JAAZHD01. The sequence goes on along the minus strand of JAAZHD010000506.1, from coordinate 1,217 downwards.
GAATAACAAAAGGTGTTTTAAATTCTTTCAGAATCTTATAAGCTTTCTTGGTCTGCTCCTTTTTATAATTCGAAATTCCAACATAAAGTGCCTTACCCTGTCTGACTATCGAATCAAGGGCTCCCATGGTTTCCTCTATTGGTGTATCAGGATCGGGCCTGTGAGAATAGAAAATATCTACATAGTCCAGCCCCATACGTTTAAGGCTCTGATCCAAACTGGCTATTAAGTATTTCCTGGAACCCCATTCGCCATATGGGCCCGACCACATATAATACCCGGCTTTTGTTGAAATAATCATTTCATCCCGGTACCTCTTAAGGTCTTGTCTTAAAATCCTGCCAAAATTCTCTTCTGCACTTCACGGCGGGGGTCCGTAATTATTTGCCAAATCAAAATGAGTGATTCCAAGATCAAAGGCAGTAAAGACCATTTGGCGCATATTCTCATAGTTTTCCCGATATCCAAAATTATGCCAGAACCCCAGTGAAATCGCAGGTAATTGCAGCCCGCTGTTGCCGCACCGATTGTATTTCATTCCTGAGTACCTGTTGCTATCAGCAAGATAGGTCATTTTTTATCCTCCCTTTTTCTTTAATAATTTCCCTTATTCCCTCTCAATCTTAACATTTCATCTGAATGTGAATATAACCGTCCACGAATAAAGCAGATATAATAAATTTAGCGCCAAAACTTGGTCATATGCTTTTTGTCTTCAATATTATATTAAATTATCTTATCAAGCAGGTTAAAATCAATTTCATCAGTCCATTTTATCCTAAAAAGCATTTTTGATCTTTGGTATCCCGCTTGCTTAATTCTTTCATCATAATGATTCAAAGCCTCTAATTCCGGAGCAACAGCTAAATGGTTTTTAGCAATGCTGAATGCTATAATAAATGTACCATGATCTGTAAACATAGGCTGATTCCATTTAATCTCTCTTTTAAGCCCTGGAAATTTATCTGCTATATGTTTAAGAATCTTTCCCATTTTGCTTCTATGGTCCAAATTCTCAATTTTATCGAGAAAATTCTGAAATTCATACATGCTGGCTCAACTCTCCTTCCGATAATTGCTTTTTTATTGTTCCATTTTCCGGCGCCGAAATAATTTCATTGTTTTGGTTAATGTTTAAATAAGCTGATGTGATGATTTGCTAAAAAATCCAAAGCATCTCTTTCATCGAGCGGTTTACTGATCAGATATCCCTGAGC
>JAAZHD010000505.1 GCA_012510895.1 Clostridiales bacterium | reverse complement strand
CAGTTGTTGTCAACCTGGGCAGTGCCTTTAACTGCTACTGGGAAATGCCGTTTAAGAAGTGAGCAAAAATAACCATGGAAAATCGCGGTTTTGAACCCATGGTGCTTTTTTACCGTATCGATTATACCTTGACGGAAGTGCCTGATGACATTGGTTATTTTCATGCACAGTTCAGAAGGACCAATCCTCTGCCCTATAAAGAAGTGTATACAATAGTGGACGGTATTGAAGGAAAGGGACATTATGTCGGTACATATATGGCCTGGGGCGTTAATAATACAGGCTGGTGGGGAGTAGGGGAAATAAAATTCTATATAGACGGAGACAAAGAATTTCCTACTATATGCGGCACAGGCACGGAGGATTATTTCTGTGGTTCTTATAATTTTGAAAACAAAAAGATTAATCAATATGAGGAGTTTACTACTCCTTATGCAGGACTGGCCCAGGTAATAAGACCTGACGGACTTTACAGGTCGCAGACACGTTTCGGCATGTACAGATGGCATATAAGAGATCCCATCAGGTTTGAATCTGATTTGCGGGTTACCATCCAGGCCCTGGGCTGGCGCAGCAGCGGCAAATATCTGCCCCTTCAGGATGATATAGCTTCTGTTGCATACTGGTATCAGACTTTACCCCATAAAAAATTTCCGGAACTGCCGGACAGGGATTATCTCGAAATCATATAAAAGCATAAGGCAGTCGGCACTTGAGCTGACTGCTTTTTAAAGCACGAAACAGGTTTAAACAGTAGGAAGGAGCAATTGACATCATAGAAATTTCTGTTTAAAATTAACAGAGTGTTAACGATTTAAACAAAGGGGGACAATACATAATGGAAAGCAGCAAAGAATATCGTATTGATTTTGAAACATTAGAGCAGTTTATGTTTGATGTTTTTGTCAAAGTCGGTGTACCGGAAGAAGATGCCAGGATCTGCGCTGAGGTACTTATTGAATCGGACAAAAGGGGCATTGATTCACACGGCATAGGAAGGCTTAAACCGGTTTACGTGGACAGCATCATTGACGGAGTTATCGATCCTGTCACCAAGATTAAGGTAGTAAAAGAAGGCCCCACTACAGCTGTCATAGACGGCCAAAACGGTATGGGTCAGGTAATCGGAAAGCGGGCCATGGAAATGGCCATGGACAAAGCAGCAAAATATGGAATGGGCATGGTTGCAGTGAGAAATTCCAATCACTATGGTATTGCCGGTTATTATGTACTGATGGCATGTAAAAGAGGAATGATAGGCATTACCGGCACTAATGCCAGACCTTCCATTGCACCTACTTTCGGTGTGGAGAATATGCTTGGAACCAATCCGCTGACATTTGGCATGCCTACCGATGAGGAATTCCCCTTTGTTTTTGATGCTGCAACTTCGGTGGCACAAAGAGGCAAGATTGAAGTTTACGATAGATTGGGCAAAGAATTACCTGAAGGCTGGGTCATTGGAGAAGACGGCAAACCGAAAACTGATCCCGGACAGGTACTTAAAGATTTGGTTGCCGGCACTGCTGCCTTAACGCCATTAGGCGGCATCGGCGAAGAAATGGCAGGCTACAAAGGATACGGCTTTGCTACAGTGGTAGAGTTATTATCAGCAGCATTGCAGGGCGGTAAATATCTGAAAGCACTTTCCGGCTTGGAAAACGGCAAAAAAGTACCACGCAGTCTGGGTCATTTCTTTATTGCAATAGATATAGAGGCATTTACTGAATTAGAAGCCTTTAAAAAGACGGCAGGCGATATTCTGAGAGCATTGCGTGCGTCCAAGCGTGCACCGGGTGAGGATCGCATCTATACTGCAGGTGAAAAGGAATATCTGGCCTACCTTGAACGCAGGGAAAAGGGAGTGCCCATTGATGAGTCCTTGCGAAAGGATATTATACAACTGAAAAAGACATTGAATTTAGATCAATATCATTTTGATTTTGAATAGATTATACCGGTTAGTATTTTTAACCGGATTAAGGGCAAAAATATCCGGTAAGCAATTTACAAGCTATCTGTATGTATAACTCAGGTAGCTTTATTTTTAGTTATGACTTCAATTATAAGGAGAGGTTAATTTTAATGAATGAAAGACTTAAAAAACAGATCCAATTTATCATGGAAATGGATAAACTAAAACATGTTTTCAGACAATCAAGACTGCTTAATTATGAAAGGCATGAGAACTCTGCAGAACATTCCTGGCATTTGGCTGTCATAGCCATGATTCTTTCTGAATATGCTGAAGAAGAGCTGGATATATTAAAAGTTCTTAAGATGGTTCTTATTCACGATATCGTAGAAATTGACGCAGGCGATACTTTTGCATATGATGAAGCAGGATATGACGATAAAGAACAAAGGGAAAATCAGGCTGCGGAGCGAATATTTAATATGCTGCCTTCAGATCAGGCGGAAAAAATGTGGAATCTTTGGCGGGAATTTGAGGAACAAAAAACTCCTGAAGCCTTGTATGCTGCCAGTGTGGACAGACTGGCTCCCTTCTTGCTGAATTATTATACGGAAGGATACACCTGGAGACTCCCCGGTGTCACTAGTGCCAAAGTACTGAAAAGGATGAAAGTTATGGAAAAAAGTGTTCCCGTTATTTGGGAACTTGTCCAGGAAATCATTGAAGATTCAATAAAAAATGGCTATTTAGCGGACTGATAAACCTATTTGGAAGAGGAACCCGAATAAGAAAGGCCGGGAAAGAATCATAGATAAAATAAGGGTAAAATGCTATAATCAAGTGGAGGTGCAAAAGGTTGAAAAAAATCCGAGTTGGTATTTTATTTGGCGGAAAATCCGCAGAACATGAGGTTTCCCTCCAGTCAGCAAAGAATGTCCTGGCAGCATTGGATAAGCACAAGTATGAAGCAGTTTTAATCGGTATAGACAAAAATGGGAGATGGCACTGGTATCAGGACTCTATGGATTTACTGAATGAAAACAGTCCGGCTTCAATTAAGCTGAATCCCACAGGCAGGCTTCTGGCCTTGATACCGGGCGGTGAAAATGGTCAGATCATATGTCTTGACGGTGAAAATGCTTTGGGGCAGATTGATGTTATTTTCCCTATCCTTCACGGGCCGTATGGTGAGGACGGCACTGTGCAAGGCCTGCTGAAGCTGGCAAATCTTCCGTTTGTTGGTGCAGGGGTTGTTGGTTCAGCAGTTGGCATGGACAAGGACGTTATGAAGCGTCTGCTTAAAGCCGACGGCATACCCATTGCTGATTTTCTTGTATTTGATTATGGCAATCGCGATCAGATTTCATTTGATGAAGTAAAATCGCGGCTGGGGCTACCCTTATTTGTCAAACCGGCCAATATGGGCTCCTCGGTTGGCATCAGCAAGGTCAGTGACGAGAAAAGCTTTGAAGCTGCAATAGACCGGGCTTTTCAGTACGATACCAAGATTATCATTGAAGAAAACATCCGGGGCAGGGAAATAGAATGTTCTGTACTGGGAAATGAGAATCCGGTGGCCTCACTTCCGGGAGAGATTCTTCCACAGGCAGAATTTTATTCCTATGAAGCAAAGTACATAGATGAAAATGGAGCTGTTTTAGAGATTCCGGCAAAGCTTCCGCCAGATAAGGTTAAAGAGATTCAGGAACTAAGCCTTAGAACTTATGCTTCTTTATGCTGTGAAGGAATGGCCAGAGTTGACTTTTTTCTGAAGGACAATGGTGAACTGGTCGTTAATGAGATTAATACCATTCCGGGTTTTACCAGAATCAGCATGTATCCCAAGCTTTGGGAAGCAACCGGCCTCAATTACAGCCAATTAATCGACAGACTTATTGATCTTGCCTTGAAGCGTTACGAAAGAGAGAAGGCGCTAAAAACAAATGTAGATTTATAAAGGTGTGAAGAATATGGCACGAAAATCAAACACTGTGCAGGGAACAACAGCGAAACCAGGCTCAAGATCAAGAGTAAAACCAAGATCGCGAGCCGCAAGGAAAGCGAGAAAGGCATATTGGATAGGCGTACCTGAAACTGCCTGGAAGGATGCAGGGATTTTTGACAACCGTACATCTAATGTCACTGCCTACTTCCGATATGGTTTTTCAGTGACACAGCCGGGGACACTTACGCTTAAAGTAAGTGCCAACAGCAGATACCGATTATGGGTAAACGGTCTTCCAATCCTATCCGGCCCGCTAAAGGGGGACAAGTGGCGTCAGTACTATGAAACTATTGAGGTTACCGATTGTCTGAAGCCGGGATTTAACTGTGTTGCTGTAAAAGTAATTGCCTATCCGGCCTACGAATCAAAAACAGAACATAATCTGGCTCCCTTGTCAGTCATGACTAACGGTGCCGGGCCGCTTCTGATGGTAGAAGGCGTCTGCAAAACCGACAGGGGCAGGGTATTGGCCGACTTAACTACAGGATACAGCGGAGGATGGCTTGTTGCACTGGACAGGGCCGTTGAATGGATTCCTTACGAGCCTGCCCATTGGATGGGCGCAATGGAAAGGGTTGACAGCAGTCTTCTGCCTTACGGTTGGATGGACCTTCCTGAATCTGAAGGAAATTGGTACAAAGCAGAAAAATTCTGGTTAGCAGCCGGTGAGCCCGATGATTTGGCTTATGGGCTGATTCCGCCCATGCCTCTTAAGGAAAGGCCTGTTCCTTT
>JAAZHD010000504.1 GCA_012510895.1 Clostridiales bacterium | reverse complement strand
TTTACCCAGACGGTCTCGGTTTTAGGTTCTTCTCCTTCTTCTGTCTCTGCCTGTCTCTCTTCTTTTTCAAAAACCAGGTCTTCATCCAAATCATTATTCCTTAGAATTATTTTCTGAATTTTATCAACTTCTATACTGGAGATCTCTATGTCCGGCTCCCGGTCTGCCGTGTCCGGCGTTTCACCTGACCGGCTGGAGAAAAAGGCATATGCTCCGACTAATACAATCAGCACAGCAAGCAGTATAATCATGTTGCGTTTTCTTCTCATAGGTTACGCCTCCTCAGCCAAACTGCCAACCCGGCGATCAGGCAGATTAAGGGAACTATAATGAGTGCCAGAGCACCATAAATGCGCAATTGCATGCCGGTCACCGTTAAAGGCTGATAGGTCAGGCTCTTCGGCCTAATGCTGATAGTATCTTTTCTTTCATATATCCAGTTCAAGCTGTTCATGAATAAGTTGCTTCCGCCTTCCAGACCAACATCCAGGAAATCAGAGTTGCCTATAACCACCAGCCTTGCTTTATATGTCTCATTGGCGGCAAGATTATATACATTATCTTCAATGGCAACTGCCAATTTCAGAGGGCCTTCCAGATCGCCTGCCTGTTTTTCCAGACTGGTATCACTGCTTGTAGCAGGTCTGCCGAATGCCTTGTCCGATGTTTCGAGCAAGGTTTCTATGGTAAGGGTGGTTCTCAGCGTTTCCGCTTCCTTGAGCGCATGGGCACCGGGAAGGAACATGGGAAGGTTGTTGTTTTTGATTGGATTAATAATTTCGTGACTTCCATAGGTGGGAATCACATACAGCGGGTTTCCGCCTATAAACTTGCCTGGTTCGCCTTCAATTACCATGGTATTTGTCAATCCTATTCCGTAGGTTTCCAAAAGTTCCTGGAATTTAGGCAGTTCGTTAATAAGGAGATCCATCATGAACAACATCTTACCGCCGTTTGCCAGATACTCCTTTAATACATCAAGTTCATCATCCGTTAAATCGCGCTGGGGCCCGTTGACTATAAGCAAACCAGCATCCTCAGGAACTGCATCCAATCCCAGAAGTGTTAAGCTTTTGACTTCAAAGTTTTCCAGTTCCATCTGTCTCTTGGTGTTATAAGTGAGAGATTTTTCTCCATGCCCTTGAAGCTCATAAGCCACAGGGGTCTCAGCACCGGTGACAAACAGGATGGCAGAAGTCAGCCTTTGTTCAACTGCAAGCGACTCAACCTGATACTCACCTGTTGTTTGGGATTGCCTGAAATTATACATTTCGTACTGTGAAATTACCCTGAATAAATCTCCGCATTCCACCAGAATATTGCCGGTACTGAGGCTGTTGTTGTCCTTGGTATATTTCTGTGCTGTAAGAGGATCCCTGACAGGATCTATATAATCAGACCTGATATGGCTGGACAGTCTTGCATAACGCTGTACGATTTCCTCAATAACGGGATTTGCCGAACCCTGTTCACCGATATAGTATATTGTAACATCCTTATCAAGATTCTCCAGGATCTCTGTTGTCTGCTCAGACAAAGAATACAGCTTATTTGTAGTCAGATCAATGCGAACCGGAACCAGATCAGCTACCAAATTAACAATGACGAGGGCAGCAATTAAAATCAGTGTAATAACTGTTGCATAACCACCGTATTTAAATTTTTTGCTTTTAAATGATTCTGCTATATTCAGGCTTATCTTCTTCTTATCATCTATCTTTTTCATCCCTCTACCCCCCTAGCTCCATCTCTTCTTCTCAAGCATCCTTATTGTCAGAAAATTAAAGACGCCTGCAAAAGAGATATAATAAATAATCGGGCTGATACTGAAAATACCCATGGCAAAATCATCATAACGGCTAAGCAGGGAAAACCAGTTAAGAACTCTGGCAATAAAACCTGAATAGAAGGAAGGTTTAATGATATAACCTGCTGCTATAGCCAAAACACCTGCCAGTAAAATTCCTCCGCTTACATACCAGTTGCGGGTAGCCATATAAAAGATAAAAGCAATGGCGGCTGCCAGAATTGCCGCAAAGATCATTCCTGAAGTACGATCAGTAGGCAGGCTGTTGATAATTGCATCAATGAACCAAAGCAGAAGCAGGGCTGAAAAGGTTACTACAGCTGCTATTACCTGACTTTCCGTCGTTGATGATATGAATAGCCCCACGGCAATCAATGCACAGCCGAAAAGGAAAAATCCTATATAACCGCCGATAATTTCACCCCAGTTAATGCTTCCCATAGTTGTGAGTATAATAGGATAAATGAACGAAATTATCAGGGTCAGCAGGAAAACAAGAACTGCTCCAAAATACTTGCCCAGCACAATTTTAACCAGGCTGAGGGGACTGGTCAAAAGCAGCTGATCGGTTTTTTGCCTGGCCTCCTCTGCGATAAGACGCATGGTGAGAATAGGAA
>JAAZHD010000503.1 GCA_012510895.1 Clostridiales bacterium | reverse complement strand
TTATTTCTTTTTGAGTCATATTGAATTTTTCCTCCCTCATACATGACATTTTATCAGAATAAATTCAATATGACATTATCATAGAATAACTACACAACTCCTCATTTGTCACTTGAAAAATCCCCCTCTCCGTGATAGAATATTAAAAAACATGTTAATATTTGGCTAAACGGAGCGGGAGCTGTTTATAATGCTCTCGTTTTTATTTTTGTTTGTTAGCAACCATAGTCTTATTTCTCCTTATCTATTGACCGTGAATAGAAATAATAATCTTCTGCTCGTTTGAAGCCTGCAAGCATATCTCTCTTACTTTCTGCTCCCGGCGAGCTGGCCGCTGGTTGCTGATTGTTCCCGTCAAAATACTTGCTATTGATTCCATTCAGCGGTTCCTCCTTGTATTCATCATCCCATCTTCCCTCGTTCAGCCAGGTTTTTGGGTTTGGTATATATCTGCCGTTTTCTCTCTGCCATTGCCACGTTGCTTTAGCTCTTCCTATGGCCGTCATGATCTTGTCAAACAGTTCTGTATCAGGCTTGACCTTTTTCCAGGCGTTCCATGCTGCCTTTTTGCCTACCTTCTTTGGGTAAGCAGCCCAGAATTCATCAAACCTTCTTTCAATCAGGGTCTTGGAGGGCTGTTCACAGGTTTCTTTTCCTGCTGCCATTCCGGCCATTTTTGCATTTTTAACCGTTAGGCTCTCGCCTGGATGAATTTCTTTTTGTTCTGGATCACTATCAGCGTCAGCCGATGTAGTTACTGTATTCTCTACTTTACTGTTCTTTACTTTACTTTTCTTTACTTTACTTTGGGGATTAATGTTCACATTATCATTACTTGAATGGTCATTATTGTTGACAATAACTAAGTTTTTGTATGCATTAACTTCCTCATCATCTAAAAGCAAGTATGTTGAGTTAATTTGAACTCTTTGTCTTCTGTCTGCTGCCTTCAAATATCGCCTTTGGATACCGCGCGAAGTCAATACCTTATGCTTTTCATAAATGTATTTATCAAATATGCCCCATCTTAAGCAATCATTTATGATTTCATTTAGTAGATTAATGTCTACATTAACTCGCTTCGAAAATAGTAATTGTTCTTTCTCTGCCCATTCATAGAAATAACTGTTTTTATAAATTTTCATGAACAGCCTGATCACTACTCCAAAGCCTACTAATCCATATCTTGCTTCAATAAGGGCTATTTTGTCGTCTTGATCCATATCCACATCGAGAGGGAAGTAATCTAATCCTTCTTTTTGAGGTCGGGCCATGCTCGCACCTCCAATCCTGGAGCTATTAATATGCTGTCCATTTCCCTACCTCCCGCTTGGCTGCTCTACAATAGTGAACAGCTCTTCAAATGGTAGGTTAAAGAAATCACATATTGCTTTAGCTGTTCTCGGGCTTGTCCCTTTTGCCTGTTCTACCCGAACAATAACAGAATGATTTACTCCCAGTTTTTGCGCCAGATCGGTTTTACTTAATCCGCGCTTTACCCTCTCCATCTTTAACAATTTTGTATTCGCCACAATCATGACATTTTAACCTCCTTTACTTAAATAATGCCACATTTATAATCACATATTATCACACTGCTTGTTTATAGTCAAGGAATTTTGTTGACAATAGTGCCGCATTGTATTATACTGAACACAATAGGGCACGTTTACATACAGAACGGAGGATATCAATGATAGATAAAATACTCTTAAAACTTCGTGAAGAAATGGGAATATCCCAAGAAATGGCTGCAAAAAGTTTGAATGTTTCCCGCTCCGCTCTTGGATATTATGAAAGGGGTGAGCGCCAACCTGATGCTTCTTTTATTATCAAAGCTGCAGATTTTTTTGGTGTTACTGCTGACT
>JAAZHD010000502.1 GCA_012510895.1 Clostridiales bacterium | reverse complement strand
CTTTTGGCCCTTGACATGCTCATTAGCGATGTAGATTTTACTTAGTATATTTTTTGGTGTAAAGGTGACATTTTCACTGATTAAAACCACTCGCTTTTAGGTGACATTTTCATAGATTATTGACAGTTATTATTGAAGAGAGATGAAGGGTTGTTGGATTTGTTGGTTTCAAAACTTTTAGAACTGTATATAAATAAAAAGATTTTCTTTATAGAACCAGAAACTTAAAATGTGCCTGGGAGCGATTGAAAAATTTAGATATAAGATTTCATTGTAACGATATATAGAAATGGAGATGTAATATGTTTGGGTTAACTTGGTTGCAATTTCTCTTATTGGCATTAGCTGCCATTATTATTGGCTTTGGGAAGACTGGTATTACTGGAGCCACTCTACCTGCTGTTGCATTAGTTGCATATATCTTTGGCGGCAAAGTATCTTCTGGAATTATGCTCTCCGCTTTAATCATTGCTGATATTCCTGCCATATATCATTATGGTAAGGATGGCAAACTAAAAGATGTATTCAGAGTTTTACTGCCTGCAGTATTAGGTATAGTATTAGGTTCAATTGTAGGTAATTATCTGGATGATAGACAATTTAAAAATTTAATGGCCATAATCGTGATTTTATGTGTTATAATTTTAATTTACAGGGAATTTATAAATAAGGACTTACAAGTGCCGCAATCTAAATGGTTTCATTACATAGTAGGTATCATAGCCGGATTTTCTTCCATGGTGGGGAATGCCGCAGGACCGGTGATGAGTGTATATTTATTATCCTTATCTTTTATGCGGCAGCGGTTTTTAGGTACCGCAGCCTGGTTTTTCTTTTTTGTAAATTTAATTAAAGTTCCCTTGCATATTTTTATTTGGGGTACCATTTCACTTTCAACATTGAAATATACCGCCGTAATGATTCCATTTATTCTATTGGGTGCTTTTATAGGAGTAGCTTTTATAAAGAAAATTAATGAAAAAATTGTCAAATGGCTGATCATAATAGTGACAATTATTGCTGCCATCCGATTAATGTTTTAGTTCTTTAGTAAATTCAGTATCCTATAAGAATTTGTAAGGCTTGGTTAAAACTTTACTACAATAATTAGTTCTTTGTGAATGCAGCAGTATTTAATATTTAAGCTAGGAGGTCATTGTGAGTGAATTCGGAAACTCCAATGGAAACCAAGTGACTACCTTCCTGTAATACAATAATATAGGATACAACCCTAAAATATGGTGTTAGTGGTTCTTTGGAGGAAACGATTATTGACAGAAAAAATGGTAGCCGGCGGTTAATCCATAAAGAAAGGCATGACAAATAGACCTGAGTAACAGGCCTGAAAAAAAGGAGTATCAGATGAAGTATTTATGCAGTAGTCTTAGCGCAAGCCTCATCGAGAAGATCCGTCAGCTTAACTGAAGAATACTTGACCCATAAATCAAGATGCACGTTAGCGGCAGCTAAAACAGCTCTGAAAAACCGGTGCTTTGTACTGCGCATGCTGCCTTTCTCAACGTCATAGTCGTTAAAGATCCTTTTGTTGATTCGCTCAGCCCCGGAGCGTTGCCTGAGCTTCTCTTTGTAGGTTTCTGACTGCCTTGAGATCGCTGGGAATAACCTAAGATCGTCATCTGGTTTGATGTAGACAGTACGGCCATATGAACTATCTGAACATTTGCACGGGCATGATTTGTTGTTTGCAGCAAACCAGCAGCGGTATTTATGTCCTTTACCGTAGCAGCAACCCCAGTAGGCATAGGGAATACCGCCCTCGCAGATAGGTTCACCTTTATGGTTAAAGGCTACAACCCCTTTGGGAAGGCTCTTCAAAGCAATTTTAGTTTTTTCGTCCAGAGGAATAAACGGCCGGATATTCCAATGGTAGCAGAGCTCATAAGTTGGGTAATTGTCCATGGCACCATCAAAGATCGCATTTTCTACTCGTAGTGAAGGAAAGAGTTCCCGAAACTCCTGAAGAGCGAATATTGTAGTGATGCTGTCATGGCGCTTTGCTTGAACCATTCGTAAATAGATAGGAAGATCATGCTTGGTTCCGGCAGCAGTAAAGGCATAAAGGGAATCACCAAAGAAGTATAGTTCCCGGTAGCTGTCCCATCCCCAGGTAGCATCTGGATCAGAATAACGCCGGGGGCATTGGCAGTTAAAAATGCCCTGAGACTTACACTCGCATACTTTTATGCCATAGGAGGATGCACCGGAATAGTAAGGAGTACCATCTCCTGCGATGGACATGGCATTGGTATCTCCCAGCAGACCCATCTGAGCAGAGGTATCGACGACTAAACGGGAGAAGAATTGCTGTAATACTTCTTCTCTGCGGCTACGCCGAAGCGTTCCCAGCTTTGCTCTCATAACCAGTTTCCTTACAGCTCCTTTATGCTTGGGTGGCAGTTTCTGTCCTTGTTTGAGTTTCTTTCGAGGCTTGGATTGAAATGAGCGTAGCTTTCGTTTCTTGGCAACGTCAGCACTCTTGGATCCCAGCCACATTCGGTCTATAAGATCGTAATATGACGAAGTGGAAGGTGCTTTACCTTGAAAACCGCAGATGTCATAGTAAAGTTTATCATTAGCCACTGTCTCAGCCCATTGGGATATGCTGTACTCCTTTAGCTCAATCATCAGGAAAAGGGACCTGATCATTGCAGCTTGCTCTTTGGCGGGAGCACCGGTTGCTGAGTAAAGAGGCTTAATGATAGGAAGGACTTTGTCCATGTCCAGGTGGAAGAGCTTCATGATGGTTGGTTCCATCTGGACTACCCTTCCCTTGTTGAACAAGTAATGGGGGATTAGCTTGAGTATAAGCATTTGCTGATACTCATGATGTGGGAGCCAAGGGCCTAACATAAACAACACCTCGCAAATAAGTAGTAATTGGTAAATAATACCATATACTTCAATTATGTGCGAACGTATGTTTTGTCAAGGTGAATGGCACCCATAAATTCAAATATTTAGTGGAATTTCGAAATTAATTTACTGGAAATTATTTTGGTATTATCAGGAAGATCTTAGGGGTGAAGCGCAAAACGTATCGCCCTAAAGATAGATGTAGTAGGCTTTCGGAGTTTCCGAAAGTACTCCTAATAGTAACCAGGGGGAATAATGTATGGGGTAAGTTGCAATGCAAAAAGAAGAGGTTTCACATTATTAGAGCTTATGCTTGTTCTTTCTCTTTTAAGTATTCTAACGGCACTAACTGTTCCAAAACTAATACGATTTCATAGTCGTTGGGTTTTAAGAAGTACTGCTCATATGATAGCAAATGATATAAGATTAATACAAAAGAAATCAATAGATGAATGCACATATTATAATTTTGAACTTGAAACTGAAAAGTTTTATTATTACTTAAAAAACAGCGATCCTTCAAAGCCGCAAACTAAGAAGGTTGTAATAGATCCTAGAATTACCACTATCACATCTACTTTAAAAAAATACTATGCTGGTGAGAATTACTGTGTCTTGCAGTTTACTCCTTTAGGCAGTCCAAATCAAGCGGGAACTATCACTTTATACACTGCCTATGGTGATAATATAAATATTACCATCGATGTTGCTACAGGAAGGGTAAAGGTAAATGAATAAAAACAACAATGGAGTGACACTGGTAGAGTTATTAGTTACTTTATTTTTAATAGGTATACTGATTTCTGGATATTTGAGTTTAGAACTAATCTATGTCCGTACTAACAACAAAAGCACCCAATATTTGAACGCTGGTTCTATAGCCAGCAATCTATATGAAGTTGCAAAGGGTATGTCGATTCCGGAATTATCCAATTGGTTGTCTGCTGGTGAATTCCACTATAATAACTTTTTCTTTACTGTTGAGGCAGAAAGAGTTCTACCTGAACCAATTAAAGAAGGTTATGATATTATTGATTTGGTTGTAACTAGTAATAAGAATCCTCAATTCCACTTTCTTTGCTTTGGAATTGGTGAGCATATATACGAAATTCCAGCTTTTTCGGGCAATGGTACATTGCTTGTTCAATTAAGTCATTATGACGACAAAATCATGTTTGATTTATCCGATTCAAATGATGAGCATTTACAATACAGTTACATTCTTTCAAAAGAAAAACTGATTATTAATCTTCATTCCATAGATATGAAATTAGAGCAGAATATAATATTAAATATTGAAAAGAATTCCTTTAATCATTGTGAAGTACATATCTACGAGAGCTCTCTGCAAAATAGCAGTATTAAAGTTTGCATAAATCAAATTACTATAAATACCAAAGACACTTGGCAGCCAATCGAGGAGAATAATCTTTATATTTTTTCAAAAAAAACCGGAATATCTAATGGAATTCCTTTTAGCATTTTGATTTATGGATATAAAAACAACTCGACTGATATATGGGCTAATTCACCCATTGCCCGTAGACAAGGCATATTCATTGCTAGATTCCAATAATTGGAGGTCAGAAATGGATAAAAATGGATTTTCATTGCTTGAATGTATTCTTGCTCTTAGCCTTTTTTCTTTAATTTTAACTTTGTGTATTAGTATATACTTAACAGGATATCGAATCTATAGAGAACAGGAATATAGAATTGAGACAGAACAGCATGTAAGAGTAGTTTTGAATCGTATAAGCCATACCCTGAGGAAGAATTCTAATGTAAACCAAAGCATCTTTGTATCTGATGGTGAACTTATCATAGGTAATATCAAATATTACTTAATGAATAATATAGTGTATGAAAGAATTGATGGCGGAACAAACAGCCTCGGTTATTTTATCTCTAAGTTTGAGCCTAAACTAGAAAATGGATATCTTAGAGTTATTGTGGAAGCTGAAATAAATCCAGATTATAAACCTTTTTCGCTAGAAAAAATCTACTTTGTAGGAGATGAATAATGAGGGGTTCTATACTAATCATAGTTATCTATATTATGGCAGCTATGTCATTGTTTATGACTATTATACTTTCTATATCAGGTAGTCATTTCATGATTTCTCAAAACGAAAACATATTTGAAGAAGCATATTACTTGGCAGAAACAGGAATGAATTTCGCTATAGAAGAACTTCGCCATTTGGTATTTTATGCTCAAGAAGAATGTTTGAAAAATTTTAAATGGGATCCTTTTCAAAGACCTCTGTCAAGCATACAAGAATGTATGCAAGAACATGTGAGCAATGGCTTATGGACACAAATAAGAAATGAATGTATTAACAGAGGTTATTATATGAGTTTTCCAAGCCCGGAACTTAAGGTCGCATCACCTGATTCAAGAGTGGATATTCTAGTTAAATATGAAAATGTCAACAAAGATTTAATCAGAATAAGAATATCTTCCAGAGGAGAAATAGGTAAAATACGCAGGAGAATCGACAGTGAGATTTCCATAAACAAAGTAAGTGGTTATTACAATAGTAAATTATTCGATTATGTTCTTATCACAGATGACGTCATAAAAATTAGGAATGGGGGAAAATTATTTATATATGGCCCACTGTTTTCCCAAGGAGATCTTTTTGTTAATGATAATAGTCTTATCAATGCATATGCACCGGTTTATGTAAAAAATGATATCAGCGTTAATAACAGTGCAGCATATTTCTTTAGTGATGTTATTTGTAATGGATTATACATAAGAGGAGAAAATGTAAATACGTTAGCTTCTTTTTCATCTGATTTCTACACATTTGGTGAAGCTGTTGTACACGGTTCAGGGAATACTTTGCATATTGAGGGGGATTTTTACGGGTGTCCTGAAGACATATCTGATTCCGTCGGAATTGTTGCAGTAGAAGATGGAAAAGCTAGAATAGATGGGAATGTTTATATAAATGGTACATTAAATTATAACGCAGAATCAGATTTTTTATTTGGATTAGAGAGCCTGCCTTTAGCGGAAACAGTATTCAAGAGTTTTGAAAGTGTAGGCGGTTGGAATCACAGTTTTTACTTTCCTAATTCAACACCATCTTATATAAATGAGTTTTTAGCAGAAAATTTTCTAGAATTGGATTTTGAAACACAGATAAATTTGATTTATCAATATATAAACACCCCGCCAAAACATGATGATTATATTGATGATTATATATCGCATATTAAATCTATAAATTGCAGCAACATAGAATTAAATGCTTTAGACGAAGGACATAACTCAGGTTATACAACTGGCATATTGTTTGTTAACAACAAAACTGAAATGCCGATAAGAGGTATGCAGCCGAAAGAGTTTTTTAGTAATATATTACATGACATGATGTTGCATACGGCTTGGAATTATACCTCTCATATTAATTTTGCTGTTCAGGTTTCAAACAAAAATGTTTTACCCATTAACGATAGCTTTGAAATTATTGAACCTGAAATGCCAGTGATTTATATTATACCTGAAGAAAAGAATTTAATACTACCTGCCGGAAAATACGAGGGAATCCTAATAACTAACGGTTCTGTTTTAGTAGAAAAAAATACTGATGTGGAATTTAAAGGCCTTCTTATTGCAGGAAAAGATCTTATTGTAGAAGGCAATCTGGAATTACGGCAGGATAGGGAATTATTGTATTCCTTACTTTATCAAGAAAGAGATAAACTTACTAGTTTATTTAAAATCAAGTATGAAGCACCTTTGTTCGAAATTCGTTTTATTAAGGAAGTACCTTATACAACAATATGGTGAGGTGATAATATGGCACTATTTTCTAAACGTTTATTGTCTATTGATATGGGAAATCATTCAGTAAAAATAATCGAAGCACAAAGAAAGCCGGATTTTCGAATATTAAAATATGGTATTTATCCAGCTGAGTTGTTTACTAAAAGCTCAAGAAAATATAGAATTTTAAAAGGACTAGGTTATCGTACACGCGATTCAATTATATCATTTCACCATCATTCATTGTTAATGCGCACTTTATCTTTGCCAATATCCAGAGATGTTTCTGCCCATGAATTAATACAAGAAATTATTAGAGAATACGAGATAGATTTTAAAGAAGACTTTGATTTCGGCTATTCTTTAATATCAACTCATATTGACTTTGGATATATAAGAGCTACAACAGCTGCTTTAGCAAAAAGAATAAACCGGATGTATATCCAAAAAGCTGATGATTTAGGGCTGCGTTTAAAATCTATAGCTGTACAAGTATGTTCTGTTCAAAAAATTGTAGATAAATACATTAAACCACCTTATATATTGATAGATATCGGACATTCTAATACAACCATTGGTGTTATAGGAACTGTTGATATTATGGCCAAAGTTTTAGATAAAGGAGTCATACAAATAAAAAATGATTACAAAGATTCAAAACAATTTTCAAAAGAATTAATTACTACTTGTCATAATCTATTAGATGCCTTTTATCATATCTATCCAAATGAAGCAGTAACGCAAGGTATTATATACGGTGGAGGCAGCTACTTTCTAAATGCTAAAAAATCATTTTGCGAAAATAAGGATGTCTCCATCAATTGGCATGAACCTCAAGAATTTAGACATTTCATTGAAAATATACCAGAAGATATGGATTTAAATTTATTTATTAACTGCCTGGGATCAATCCTTAAAAGTGATGTTCGGGAAGGAGAGATGTGAATAATGCATGATATTAATTTACTCCCTACAGAATATGGAAGAAAAACCCACACTATAAAATCCATTATACTTCTGCTTTTGGCTATATTTGCTTTCTTACTTTTTGTAATATTTGGCATTATAAATCCAATTAAGAAAAGAGATGAATATAGACAACAGAAGGAGTTAATACAGCAAAGAGAACACAGCTTATCTGAGTTAGAGGAAAAATACATAGAAGATCAAAATGTATTAGAAGAATTACATGAAAGACTAGAATCCTTAAGCGATCTGAAAGTAAGTACACCAATTTATTGGTATAAGATACTTAAAACAATAAATAGAAGTCTGCCTCAAGGCACCTCGTTGAATCAGTTCACATGTGATAATACTACAATACTTTTATACGGTTCCTGTACCCATGATAAATTATCTGCAACTTATTTAAGGAATTTGAAAAATAAAACATATTTTTCCGAGGTCCGCATTGAGAAACTAATATACCACCAGAATGATAAAGTTGACTTTATTATAAGATGCGTTTTAAATCATAATACTATGGAGGATGATCACTATTGAAGCTGACAAGGAAAAAACTTTTTATAATAATACCTATTATATTTATATTTCTTTTTATGTCTTACTACAAAATATACCTTAGACCCATTTTAAATGAAATTGGATTTAATATGAGAGAATTGTCTCTTTTGCAGGAAACAATAACTGAAATACTTCACAAAGAAAAAGAGCTGGAAAGAATTAGGAACAATATAGTGCATACAGAAAAATTATTAAATGATAGGATAGATGAGCTGCCTGACGAGGTGGATGCTTACGACCTGATATATCTTTTATCT
>JAAZHD010000501.1 GCA_012510895.1 Clostridiales bacterium | reverse complement strand
GGTGAGACATGTCAAGGCAAACAGCCCTTATTTTGCAAGGTTATACAAAGACATAGGTGAGGATTTCAATCTTTCAGATCTACCCATTACTACAAAAGAGATGATGATGGAGAATTTTGATGAGTGGATTACCGATTCGTCCATAAACTGGATACAAGTGGATGAATTTAAACGGGATAAGTCTAATATCGGACACAGAATAAAAAATAAATATATGGTTGCCGAGACTTACGGATCTACCGGGTATCCCGCTACCATGCTGCATGATAAAACCCATCAGAATGTCGAATCGGTTCTGTCTTTCTTAAGAGCACTGCGCTTCAGATTGCCCATTTGCTGTATATGTGTTGATGATGATTTTGGGGTCTTCAACGGAACCGTACGGCAGAATGCCATAAGATATCCTTTTGTAAAGAAATTTATGCGTATTATCAATGCAAAAAACATCCGCAGCAGATGGTTGAAGAATTAAATGAGTTTAAACCCGAGGTTGTTATAGGATATCCCGGCACATTGGAGCTTCTTACCGATGAAGCTTATAAAGCGAAGTTAAAAATAAAGCCTTCCCTGGTACTGGTTTCAGGCGAACATTTAAGCGATATGACCCGTGCCAAACTGGAAAAAACATTTGGTTGCCCCGTACGCTCTATTTACGCCAGCACGGAAGGTGGGACCATGGCTTTTGAATGCCGATATAACCGTATGCATATTAACGAAGACTGGTGTATTCTGGAACCGGTAGATGAGGAAAACAGGCCTGTGGCCATGGGCGAAAGGTCTTCCAAGGTTTTGTTAACAAATCTTTCTAATTTCACACAGCCTATTATCCGCTATGAATTGACCGACAGGGTGATTATTCATGATGAACCATGTCCCTGCGGCAAAAAGGGTCTGTGGCTGGAAGTGGAAGGCCGGACCAGCGATGTCCTTTATTTTCGCTCTAATGGAATAAAGATCGGTGTGGCGCCAATGTCTTTGGCAGATACAATCGAGGTAATACCCGGGGTAAGGAACTTCCAGGTGGTATTACACCCTAACAATGAAATCGAATTAAGGCTTGTATTTATGAAAAATGCAGATCCTGCCGAGACTTTTCAACGGGTAAAACAGAGAGTGACTGAATATTTATATGAATTTGGCATTTCCGACTTCAGCATATATTTATCTAAGGATCCACCCCGGCTTCATCCAAAAAGCGGAAAGTTCAAACAAATATACCAGATTGACGGCGGAGCGCAGGACCAGTGAAACGCTGCCATATCACTGTATTGGAGGCATGATATGTTTGCTTCATTATTGGCTCTGGCATGGATGGATCTGTTCGTGCCCACAGGAATGGCAATTGTTATGGTTCTTTTATCTGTTGTAAAAAAACGCAGCCATGTACTTTATTATATTTTCGGATCTTATTTTACGTATGTACTGGCTGCAACAGCCATTTTTTTAGGTGCGGATATATATGTGAGGAGATTATGGGGGTAGCTTACAAGTACTTTTCCTCTGTATATAGGTATTTTAAAGCTTGGTATCGGTGTTTGCGCCATGGCAGGATTTGCATTTACTTTGTGCCGGGCTGTACGGATAGCGCGTGGTAAAAAGGGATTCAATCTGGGAAAAGCGATACCCATTAAATCCATCCATCCCTTATTTATATTGATGATAGGGGTTGTGCAATATCTTGCGGCACTGCCATCCTGTATAAATTTATTTGCCTTTATCGCAATACTGGTTTCCGGTAATGCAGAGTTTCCCACTGCTGTATTCTATATCAGTATTTTTTGCAGTGTTTCCATACTTCCAAAGCTTGTGGTATATATTCTTTCCTTTATTTTGGATACCGGGCGCTTTCAGCGGATTATGGCAGTGGTTGGCCGGATTGCTTCAGCAGTGTTTCTGGTTATCATTCCAATCATGTTTTTAGCTGTTGCTCTATGGAGTTCAATTTCGGGAATCGGTGACATTATTTTGCATAAGTAGTCTATTTCGGATTATAAGGGGTGTCAAAATGCTTTCATTCAAATCAATGGATTCGATGGTTAAGGCAATAGAAGATGGGAGTGTGAGCGGTACAGAGGATATTGAATATTACAGAAAAATAGTCTGGGAGAATGAAGCCCTTTTTAAATTGTTAAGATTTCTTGAAAAAACAAACCCTTGTGAGCAAAGGTATTATCTGTACAAAAGGGTGATCATCATAAGCTATATCATGAGCTGGGAGTTTTTCAAAATTGGTAAGAAACATTGTATTAGAGGACGGTTCAGGGTTATTGGCCTTCCCGTTTCCCTGCCCAACCCCGGATATCTAATTGCCAATGAGGATGAGGAAACCCGAAGTTCAATTGAAAGGATTATTAAAGAGGCAGCGGACAGTTTGAAAGGGATAACAATTGTTTTAAATGCGGATAAAGATATTTCAGACGGACGGCTGGCGCCTTCAAATTTTGTGTTTTACAACAGATTTCAAAATTTTGAGGAGTACCTTAGTGCATTGAGATCCAGCTACCGGCGAAAAATTAAGAACACCCTTAAAAGAGGCCGGGAACTTAGATTTATCAGGTTGGAAAAAGGAAGGTTCACTCAGGAACACTATGATCTCTATCTTAGCGTGTGCAATAGGACAAAAATGGTATTCCGCATACTGCCTTTTGACTTCTTCCGGGACTGGTACGGTGAAATATTCGAGGTTAGGGACGGACAAAACAGACTCCTTGCCATGATACAGCTTTTGGATGTTGAAAAGGACCTGTATTTCCTATATGTGGGCTTTAAGGAAGACCATGATGAGGATAGACAAACTTCCGGCATCAATAATATAGATCTATACTTCAACCTGCTTCTTTTTATCATAAGGTATGGTATTGAAAAGGGATACAACAGGATTGTGTTCGGCCAGACCTCTGAGGAATCCAAGAGCAAGGTTGGTTGTGTACAGGAGTTAAAATATGTCTATATCAGTTCCTCAAATCCATTGGTCAGGATCTTCTTCAGGATATTTCCGCGTTTTTATTCCTTTGAACCCTATAGTATTGTTCATAATGTCTTTAAATGAAGATTTATCATGGCAATTTATTATCAATAACTTAAAAACAGTAACGGTTTGCTGAAAACTTAATATAAATATATGGAGAAGTATTAATTTGGATATATCAATATATATTGAATCATATATATTGTACTGGTTGAAATATTGACAGTAAAAACGTATGAGAGGTTGTATAGTTTATGAAAAAAAGGTATTACAAACGGGAGAAGCTAAGGGACATTAAAGCTCTTGTGAGAAGGGCAGGAACGCTATACCCGGACAAGATTGCCTACCGGGAAATAGGTCCTCAAAATCAAATAGCAGAGTATTCTTTCAGCAGACTTGAGCAGGATGTTAATGCCTTTGGTACCAAGCTTCTCGATATGGGAATGAAAGGTTATCATATAGCGATTTTGGGAGAAAACTCATACGCCTGGGTGGTAAGTTTTTTATCGGTTGTCAACGGTGTTGGCGTGGCAGTTCCACTGGACAAGGAACTGATGGATAAAGACCTTGTTAAACTTCTTCATAAAAGCGATACGGATGTCATTATATGTTCTGATAGTTTTGTTCAAACGGTTAAAAATATTCTTCCCGAATGTCCGCGTATAAAAGCCTGTATTGTTATGAATCCGGTGGAGGAATATCCTGGTTTTTTCGTCATGGAGAAACTCATTCGGGAAGGAAGGGAGCTGTTGGAACAAGGCCGCCGGGATTACGTGGATTGCTTTATTGATAGAGAAGAGATGTGTGAAATAGTTTTTACCTCGGGTACAATGGGGGTCAGTAAAGGGGTTATGCTTAGTCACAAAAACATAATGGCGGTTGTATACGGTGCCCTGTCTCTTGTGGATCCCGGAGGGGTAAGCTTTTCAGTTCTCCCTGTCAGTCACACCTATGAGTGTAACTGTCATATACTGCCAGGTCTGTATTGTGGTGTCACAATATGCTTCAACGACAGTCTGAAAAGAGTTGTGGATAATATAAATCTTTTTAAACCTAATATTACTCTTATGGTGCCGCTGTTTTTAAAAGCCATCCATCGAAGCATATGGCAGCATGCGGAAAAGAACGGTCTGGAGGGACATCTCCGGTTTGGCATAAAGTTAAGCAATCTCCTTCGAAAGATTGGCATTGATTTAAGACGCATATACTTCAAACCGATTTTAGATAGATTTGGGGGTAACCTGTGTCAAATCATATGTGGAGGCGCTCCTTTAAACCCTGATATAGCTAAAGGTTTGGAGGATGTGGGGCTGGAGGTGATGAACGGATACGGGATTACCGAGTGTGCTCCTCTTGTGGCGGTTAACACTCCATTGTGGAAGAAAGCGGGTTCGGTGGGGCAGGTCATCCCGGTTTGCCGGGTAAAGATTGATAACCCTGATATAGAGGGTTGTGGAGAAATTCTTGTCAAAGGTGACAATGTAATGCTGGGGTACTATAAGGATCCCGAAGGCACAAAGGCATCTTTTACGGAGGACGGCTGGTTTAGGACCGGTGATCTTGGCTATCTGGATAAACGCAATTTTCTGTATATTACCGGAAGAAAGAAAAATCTGATTGTACTGTCCAATGGGAAAAATGTTCAGCCCGAGGAGATCGAAGATTTAATACTGGCAAAGCTCCCCTATGTAAAGGAGGTTGTGGTTTTTGCACCCGGCTCTCCGGAAGATGATCAGGAGTATATCGCTGCCTATGTTTATGTTGATGAAGAATACCTGAATACGAGAGGGATCACCGATTATAAAGGCAGGCTGAATGAGGATATTAAAATCTTAAACCGTGGGCTTCCATCATACAAAAGGATTGCAAAAGTGTTAATCAGTGAAACCGAATTTGAAAAAACCACAACAAGAAAAATAAAACGAAAACCGGTTATTGAAAGGGGTATAGAAAATGCTTAAATTTATTATTCGTACAATACAGGAGTTTGTTGAAGTTAATGAGGATGAGATAACGGAAGACACACATTTCATAAGCGACCTTCACTTAACTTCCTATGACATTGTAAGTATTGTCGGAAAACTGGAAAGCAGTCTGGGGATAGAAATACCTGATGATGAAATTCGAAATCTGGAAACCATCGGAGATCTCAAGAAATATCTGGAGGAAAAGGGAATGTGATATATAGAGCATTGTTAAGGGAGTCCTCCCTCGAAACCATTGCCCATAAAGCCCGTATTGCAGGAAAACAGTTGCTGGCATATGGGCTGCTCATAGAAAAAGGTATCAGATACAAAGACGAGTTAGTAGTTTATAACCAATGGGGAAAACCCGCATTAAAGAACCATCCCAATATTCAATATAATATAAGCCATTGCGAAAACTGCATAGCCTGTGTTATCTCCGATACACATGCTGTGGGTATTGATGTGGAAAAGGTACGAAAATTCAATCCATATGCTGCCATGCGGGTCTGCAGCCCTGAAGAACTGCAGAGGATCTATTCGGCGGAGGACTCCAATAGGGAGTTTTTCCGGTACTGGACATTAAAGGAGAGCTATATAAAGGCTATCGGAATGGGTCTTTCATTTGCTATGAGAGATGTTAATTTTGAGATCATGCCTGATGGAAGTATTAATCCCTGTTTTGCCGGATGCAGTTTTTTACTGCTGGAGGATATAGAAGGCTTTATTACAGCAGTATGCTATAAAAATATCGGAGAGGCTGTGGATAATGAGTCATTTTATTGAATTTAAGAATGTGAAGAAGATATACAGAATGGGTGAGGTAGAGATCGAAGCGCTGGCCGGGATTGATTTTTCCATTGATAAGGGGGAATTCGTCATAATTGCAGGAGCCAGCGGCGCCGGGAAAACCACCATTCTCAATGTCCTTGGAGGAATGGACAGCATTACTTTCGGAGAAATCATGGTGGACGGACAAATTATCAGCAAGTACAGCCCAAGGGAATTGACAAGCTACCGGAGATATGATGTGGGCTTTGTTTTCCAGTTTTATAATCTGGTTCCCAATTTAACGGCGCAGGAAAATATAGAACTGGCAGCACAGATTGCCAGGGATCCTTTGGATGTAGATCAGATCATTTCCCGTGTAGGTCTTGACGATCGCAGGATGAATTTTCCCTCCCAGCTTTCAGGTGGAGAACAGCAGAGAGTGGCTATTGCACGGGCTTTAGTGAAAAACCCCAAGCTGCTGCTATGCGATGAACCTACCGGGGCCCTGGATTATAAGACAGGGAAAGGAATTCTTAAGATGCTGCAGGACACCTGCCGGAATTTCGGAATGACGGTAATCATTGTGACCCATAACCTGGCCCTCGCTGCCATTGGTGATAAGGTTATCAGGGTTAAAAGCGGCAGAATTGAATCTATTATCAGAAATAGAACGCCAATGGATGTTGAGAAGGTGGAGTGGTAATATGACAGCTGCGTTATTGAAAGATTTTTTCCGGGAAATACGAATATCCTTCAACCGGTTTATATCAATATTTGCAATAGTATTTGTGGGAGCCGCTTTTTTTGCAGGAGTTAAGGCTACTGCACCGGATATGAAGCATTCTATGGATCTGTATTATGATAAATATAACCTGATGGATATTCGCGTCATGTCCACCCTGGGACTTACCGATGAAGATATAAAAGCAATACGGAGTGTGGACCGGGTGCATGACGTGCAACCCGGATACTTTACCGATGTCGTAAGTACAATAGGCTCAACTGAGTATGTATTCAGAGTGCACAGTATCCCTTCTGAAAGAATAAGAAAATCGAAGAGGAACTATATCAATCGGTTTAAACTGACCGAGGGAAGGTACCCGGAAAAATCCGGGGAGTGTATAATTGAGGATTCATCCCTTATCGAGCCGGCCTTTCAGTAGGGGATGTTATAAAAGTCAGTTCGGGGAAAGAAAATGAAAGCATCGGGGATATTCTGGTTGTTGATGAATTTACCGTTGTCGGAAAAGCTGTAACACCGTATTACCTTTCATATGAAAAAGGGCCTTCCGAAGTTGGAAGCGGATACGTCAACTCTTTTATGATGATCCTGGATAAGGATTTTGCCTATCCTGTCTATACCGAAGCACTGGTTACCGTTGAAGGCGCAAAACAGTTGAATTCTTACGGTAAAGAATATAAAGACCTGGTGTCCGGGGTGGTTACCTCTCTGGAAAACTTAGGGCAGGATAGAAGTGCCCTCCGTCTTGAGGAAATCAGAAAACAGGCTATGGATGAATTGGAAAAAGCCAAAGAGGATTTCAATGCACAGAAGAGGCATTTTACAGAAACTATACAAAAGGCGGAAAAGGAACTGAACCAGGCTCAGATGAAGCTGGTAGAAGGGGAGGCCGCTCTTGAAACCGAGAAGAAAAACTTTGAAGAGTATTACGCCCGGACTTCAAAAGAGATAGAGGATGCAGAAAGGCAGATAACTAAGGCCAGAGTGGAATATGAAAGGGCACGTGATGAATATAACAGGATTTTAGAAGAATACGGAGGCGAATTAAAAATCCTTAGCACCATATCCGGAGGTATTAGTGGCTTACGGCAAGAGGTGCAAAAGGAGATTGATTCGTTGAATGAACTGCTGGAAGATCCTGAATTAACTGAAGAGGAAAGAAAGTCCATCCAACGGCTTATTAAACTGTATGAAATACTTGACCGGTATATAGATCAGACTGTAGGTATTGTAGTTGATCTGGACAATTTAATTCAGGGACAGGTTGCAAAAGCCGGGGAACAGTTTGATAAAGCAAAAAACCAGTTGGATATACAGTCAGCTGAGCTGGCCGCCGCTAAAGGGCAGCTTATAGACGCAAAAAGGGAGGCTGAAGCCAAGTTTGCCGCAGCACAACGGCAAATTAGAGAAGGCTGGAAAGAATACGAAAAAGGTAAAAGGGAATATGACAGACAAAGAGCAGAAGGTGAAAAAAAGATTGAAGAAGGTCAGGAAAAAATTATCCGTGCCGAAAACGAGATAGAAAAGCTATCAAAGCCTCAATGGTATGTGTTGGATCGCAGCCATCACTACAGCTATGTTGATTATGAGAAAACTGCGGTTCAAATCGACAGGATTGCGAAGATTTTTCCGGTATTTTTCTTTATAGTGGCCGGCTTGGTATGCCTTACTACCATGACAAGGATGGTAGATGAGCAGAGAGTGACCATTGGTGTTTACAAAGCTCTTGGATATAGAAGCAGATCTATTGCACTAAAATACGTTTTATATGCTGCAGTTGCAAGCCTGTTTGGAGGAGTACTGGGAGTTATCATTGGCATGAGGGTTTTTCCTGAAGTGATATATAAATCCTGGTCTATGTTGTACACCCTTCCTCCGTTTCACACCGTTCAACAGATTCCGCTGATGGTTGTCAGTGTTCTTGTCGGCATGCTGGCAACAACCCTTTCTGCATTGTGGGCTTGTTATAAAGAATTGCAGGAGGCTCCGGCGACGCTGATGCGTCCAAAAGCGCCCACGGCAGGAAGAAAAATATTCCTGGAGAGGATCTCGATGCTTTGGGAAAACCTGTCTTTTTCTCAAAAGGTAACGGCACGGAATATGTTCAGGTACAAAAAGCGGTTTTTTATGACAGTTGTAGGAGTTGCCGGCTGTTCTGCACTTCTGCTTGCCGGGTTTGGGTTAAGCGACTCCATAAGCCAGATTGTAAAAAAGCAGTACGGAGAGATATTTATCTATGATTTAAACGTAAGGTACACTGCTTTGGCTACGGAAGAAGACAAACAGCGGGTTATGAATATACTCAATGAAAATGACAATGTAGAGTCATATCTGGCAGGGACCGAGATCAATGCAAAGCTCAGGGGTAAAGGTGATGATATACCCGTTACACTGATTATTCCTTCTGATCCTGCCAGACTGAGGGAGTATATTACACTCAGGGATAGAAATAGTCAGATTCCAGTTAAAATTTCTGATAAAGGGATTGTTATTAGCGAGAAGCTGGCAAAGGAGCTCAATGCTGGCTCCGGGGATACTGTAGAACTGGATAATGGCGATGGAGCACGCAAGAAGGTGGTTATTTCCGGGATTGCCGAGAACTATATTTTCCATTATGCCTACATGACGCCGGATTATTATAATGAAATATTCCGGTTGAATCCAAAAATAAATAATCTGATGGTTAAACTTGATGAAGCCGGCACTGAAGCCGAGCATAAACTGGGAAGTTTACTGATAAAAGACGAAGGTGTTGGATCGGTTGTATACTATTCTGCTGCCGCAGCATATTTTAAGGATACGGTAAAGATTCTAAACAGTATTGTCATAGTTATCATTATATCTGCAGGCTTGCTTGCATTGGTTGTTATGTATAACCTGACCAATATAAACATAGGAGAAAGGATTAGAGAGATTGCCACTATCAAGGTTCTGGGTTTTTATGACCACGAGGTTTCAGCTTATGTATACAGGGAGAATATGGTTATATCTATAATTGGTTCGATAGCGGGACTTTTTGCAGGAACCTTTCTTCACAGGTATATTATGGTTTCCATAGAGCAGGAAGAAGTCATGTTCGGAAGTCATATTGATGGAATCAGTTTTGTATACTCTTTTCTAATTACAATGGGTTTTGTTGTTCTGGTCAATATTTTAATGTATAGAAGGCTTAAGAATATCCCTATGGTGGAATCTCTTAAGTCAGTAGAGTAGGTAAATAAAATCATTTGGTGGTGGTAGACATGGAAAGAAAATATTACAGTTTAAGTGATGCTCAGAGGATATTGTTTCACAGCCAGAAGTATGCCATTTATAAACAGGTTAACAATATTTGTACGTTGGTGCTGGTTGATACCCGGCTTGATTTCGATATCTTTAAAAAAGCCATAATGAAAGCTTACGAAAGAAATGACTCATTTAGAATTCGTATTGTAAAGGTCAAAGGGGAAATGAAGCAGTACTTTGCCGAACATGAGGATCCGGACATAAAGTTCCTGGATTTCACAGGCAAGACCCGGGAACAAATGGACAAAAAGCTGTATAGAATTGCACGAAAAAAGGTTACTGTTTATGGGAAGCAGATGAGCAAGGTATATATGATACGTTCTTTCGATGGAAAGTGCGGCATATACTTTGTGGTAAGTCATTTAATAATGGATTCCTGGGCGATTACAACCTTTTTTAAAGATGTTTTGTCCATTTATCAGGCCCTTAGCAGCGGTACCGATATGCCTAAACCTTTAACTTCCTATGAGGAACTGCTTATCAAGGAATTGAACTATAAAAACACCCGGGCTTATGAGGATGATATTAAGTTCTGGAGAAAAAACCTGGATGCAGGAGAACCGATTTTTACTCATGTAAACGGTTCCTGTGTACTGGAGAGGTACAGAAAAAAGAAAAAAGATCCAACCATACGCTATGCCAAGTTTTTTACACTGCGCACCAGGGCTAATAATGTGGTGTTTTGGGTTCCCAAAGAGCTGGTGGAAAAGATGAGTGAATACTGCACGAAAAACAAAGTTACCATGCAATCTATGGTAATAATGGCTTTTAGGAGCTATTATTCAAAAGTGAATAATAGGGAAAAAGATATCAGCTTCTACACTACAGTCGCAAGAAGGGGGACACTGGCTGAAAAAAATAGCGGAGGCAGCCGGGCTCATTTTTATCCGTTTAGAACCATCTTTGAAGAGGAAGATACTTTTAAAAAAGCATGCCAGGTAATCAGTGAAAAACAGACGGAGGTTTACCGGCATGCTGAGGTTGATCCTCTGAAGAACCTGGGTATATGGAAAGAAATGTTTAATATTTCACATGTCGAGACGTATTGTGCCGGGACAATAACCTTTCAACCTGTAAATCTGTCTTCCGGAGAGTTTAATGTTGAAAGCAAGTGGTATGGCAACGGTACCTCGGCACAGCCGTTATACCTTACTGTTATGGATGGCGATGGCACCGGGGCATTGAAATTTTACTATGAATATCAAACCCGTAATATAACCCTGAATACCGTGCGGAAACTTCACTCCTATATGATGAAGGCTCTTAAGGCGGCGGTTGAGAATGATGAAATAACTGTTCGGGAAGTGCTGGATATTGAATAATGCAGCCGAGCCTTCAAATGGTTTCAGCCTACATCCAACTTAGCCGGTAAAAACCCATCTCACTGCACGTCAGCTCTGGCCTGTCGTTGCAACCGCTAAAGGGGCGGTTTTAAAAGAGCAGGAACTGAATGTTAGATTCAGCTCCTGCTCGATTTGTTATTTAGGATATTAATAATTCTTTTTTTCTTACTTCATTTACTACAAATTCTTTCCGGTAAAAATACAGCACATAGAAGCAGGCGCAAAATATAAAAGATTTTTTTCTAAATTTGATCTGGATCAATTTTTTAGCAAAAGAGCTGTGTTAAAATGCACATAGAATATCAGCAAAGACAAAAAATAAAACAATAATGAGAAAGAGGGGAATGCATTATGGCGACATTTAACGAGGTAAAAGAAAGAAATCTTAAAATATTGGAACAGTATGTGCCGATTGTAGCACGTGTTCATGGCGGAACTCATCCGGAGTTTCATGATGTACACAGATTATTCGATCAAATCAATGCAAAAATTAAAGAAGCCGGTTTGGAAAAACCGGAATTGGATAATGAATTCAAACAATTGCGCGAAGTTACCGGTAACTATACCGTGCCGGATGATGTGTGTGAAAGCTATGAAGCGGTGTACAACATGCTTGCTGAATTAGACAAAGCATATCATGCTTAAACTGGGCCTTCCTCTCCTCTTTTATGCTAACGGTTTTGTTAAACGTATAAGTGGCGAAAAAGAGGAGAGGAAGTGAAAAAAGTTTTTGTAAATGTAATGTTAGGGGGTGGAGACATGCAAAGGTATATTCTAAAAAACAAAAACAGTATTGCGTTGCTCAGTGGTGTTTTGATTGCAGTTGGTTTTTTAAGCAAGTGGACGATGGACAGTATGCTCATCTTTACCTGGTCGTTAATAATAGCCTCCATCCTGGGCGTAGCTCCCATTGCCATTCAGGCATATCAGGCTTTAAGGGTAAAAGTTGTCAGTATCGATGTTTTGGTCACAGTTGCTGTAGCCGGTGCTTTTTTAATACGGAACTATGAGGAGTCAGCAATAGTTACATTTTTATTCTTATTCGGCGCTTATTTGGAGCAGCGTACTTTAAACAAAACCCGTTCCGCTATTAAAGAATTGACGGAGATGGCTCCGGAAAGTGCACTGAAGCAGATGGAAGACGGAGAATTTGTGGAAGTGGATGTGGAAGACGTTGACGTAGGCGATATTTTACTGGTTAAAACCGGTGCAAAAGTTCCCGTTGACGGTACGGTTGTAAGCGGAGAAGGCAGTGTTAACGAAGCCAGCATTACGGGAGAATCCATTCCCGTTGCCAAGGAAAAAGGTTCAAAGGTGTTTGCAGGTACAATTCTGGATAATGGAACCATTCAAATTGTCGCTGAACGTGTAGGTGAAGACACAACCTTCGGCAGAATTATTGAGCTGGTTGAAGAGGCACAGGATTCAAAATCAGAAGCAGAGCGTTTCATAGATCGCTTCTCAAAATATTATACACCGGCAGTTCTCATTCTTTCCATTGTGGTATGGTTGTTTTCACGGGACGTTGAACTGGCCATTACTATCCTGGTCTTAGGTTGTCCCGGTGCTTTAGTCATCGGTGTTCCGGTATCCCACGTTGCAGGTATAGGAAACGGGGCGCGTAATGGAGTGCTGTTAAAAGGAAGTGAAGTAATCAGTGATTTCAGCAAACTGGATACAATTGTATTCGATAGGACCGGTACATTAACCGTAGGGAATCCATCCGTTGCGGAAAAGGAATATTATGGAGACAATATTGATGAAGCATTAGTATATCTCGCAAGCATTGAACACGAATCGGATCATCCCCTCGCAAAGGCGGTGTTGGAGGAGATTGGAGAAACCGCATTCCTGCCGGTTGAAAATACAGAGGTTATAAAGGGCGAAGGAATTGTGGCCAGCGTTGACGGACACAGAGTGGCTGTTGGCAATGTTGCATTAATGGAAAGAGAAAATGTTGAACTGAAAGATAAAGCCAAAGCTGATATAGACCTTTTCGAAGAAAGAGGAAACTCCCTTGTGCTGACTGCAGTTGACGGGGAACTGAAAATTTTAATGGGTGTTCGCGACCAGATACGTCCGAGGGTTAAAGAGGATCTGCTGAAGCTAAAGAAGTTGGGGGTAAAAAACCTTATTATGTTATCGGGTGATAACC
Source organism: Clostridiales bacterium (assembly GCA_012510895.1). GTDB lineage: Bacteria > Bacillota > Clostridia > Caldicoprobacterales > DTU083 > JAAZHD01. The sequence continues at coordinate 2,970 of JAAZHD010000501.1, read as the reverse complement.
AGGGAACAGTTGATGCTGTTAGCCGGGAGCTGAGTCTGACCGAAGCCCATGGAAACATGCTGCCCCAGGATAAATCAGCCTATATTAAACGTCTAATTGAAGAAGAAGGCCAGATTGTTGCCTTCGTTGGAGATGGTGTCAATGACAGTCCTTCCCTGGCATTAGCAAATATCGGCATAGCCATGGGAGGCGGTACGGACGTAGCTATAGAAACATCGGATGTAGTACTCATGAATTCGGATTTCAGCCGTTTATCACATGCTCTTGGGTTGACAAAAGCTACGGCAAGAAATATGAAACAGAACATTTTTATCGCAGTTGGTGTTGTATTAGTATTATTGGCCAGCTTACTGTTCAGTGAATGGATGAATATGTCAATCGGTATGCTGGTACACGAAGGCAGTATCCTGGCAGTTATCCTTAACGGTATGAGATTATTGCGTTATAAATTACGATAAAAAGTAAAAATTTGATCCGGATCAAAGTTTTAATTGACAATATGGGTTATAATTATATTACAAACGACAGGTTTTATAGGGATTTAGAAAATAAATATAAATGAAAGGGGTTATAATATGAAGTCAGCTACAATACAATTGGAAACTTTAACATGCCCATCATGCATGCAAAAAATCGAGGGCGCACTTAAAAGTTTGGACGGAGTAGACCATGATACTGTTAAGGTATCATTTAACTCCAGTAAAGCAAAATTAGACTTTGACGAAACCAAAGTTTCAATAGAAGAAATTGAAGATTCAATAAAAAGGCTTGGATACGAAGTTATAAAATCAAGGGTAAAATAAGCATTTGAACTAATAACGAGTATGGATGCTGGTTTGCCTGTAGAACAACAAGCCTTTGGAAAGGATAACGCGCAAAACCCTGTAGTCATTACGATTACAGGGTTTCCTGTATACAAGGTGTAGGATTTTAATTGCGAAATACTTGTTTCCTGCCTGCAGCGTTAAAGCAATTATTGCTGTAATGTGGTTTGCTGCTGTACATTTTGTTGTATATTTTGCTTTACATTTTCCTGTATCTTAACATTTTCCTGTGTCTTTACATTTTCCTGTATATTTATTTTAGATAGTTTATTTACTGCATCCTTTGCGGATTTTTTAAGATCCGGATTTGCCGTTATTTTTTCAACTTTTTGAAAATCATTTTTGGCCTGTTCTATTTTATTCAAATTCAGATAGGCAACGCCCCTGTTGAATATGGAATAATCGGTTTGATAGTTTAAATTTGCAGATGCAGTATAGTGAGTTATTGCTTTGTTATATTGTTTTCTATTCAGATAAATGGTTGCCAGATGATAGTGGCTTTCTCCGGGCATCAGATTGGCATTTATGCATTTTTCAAAATAGGTTATAGCCTTATTGTAATCTTCAGTGTTGTAGTATGACAACGCCAGATAGATCCAGGGGTCGGAATTATCAGGATATGCATTGACATATATTTCCAGATCCGATATGGCTTCTATATACTGCTCCAGCATGTAATAGGCCAATCCCCGCTGAAACGCCGATAATTCGGGCTGATAGCCAAGTTCTATGGCTGAAGATAAGTCGTTGACGGCTTCTTCATATTTAGCCAATTGAATATGCGATATTCCCCTGTGAAAGTAGATCTCTCCCATATCAGCTTTTTCGTTAGTATTGGCCGTTTCCAAATACTTTGAGTAGTGTTCAACGGCGCTTTCGTACTGTTCCAGGTTAAATGAGCAGTTGCCCAATGCCAGATATATTTTTTCCTTGTCGTCTTCATTTGACAAATAATTAAGGGCGGAATTGTAGGAGTCAATAGCTTCATCATAATTTCCCAAAGCGGAATGTACATCTCCTAAAAGGGCATAGAAGGAGCCGTTTTCAGGTTCATGTTCAAGAAGAGTCTTGATATCGTTGAGCGCATAATTATAGCTTTCCTGGCTTAAATAGATGTTAACCCGGGCAAGCAGTACTTCGCTGTTGTTGGGGTTATGTTGCAAAACTTTATCGTAATCCTTTAATGCATTTTCATAATCTTTTTTTTCGTAATAGAGATGTCCTCTTATTTCATATATTTCTGTCAGTGTAGGGTCCAGTGAAAGTGCACGGGTATAGTCCTGAATTGCCGAGTCGTATCTGTTTATACTGGCATGTATATTTCCCCTTAACAGGTATAATTCGGCAATATCATCTTCCGAGAGAGCAATGGCTTTGTTTATGTCATCAAGCGCACCTTGATAGTCTCGGTTCAACAGCTTATCTCTGCTGCTTGTCATTAGAGCGTAAACATTTTTAATAGTTTGATCCCGGGCGGAGGAATCTCCGGAGGTTCCGATACTTGAAAAAAGATGCATGTTAGGTAAGAAACCCAGGAGCAGGTATATGGTAACCATGGCAACAAGGAAAAATGAGAAAAGCCGCTTTCTTTTTTTTATTTTTTCCACACCGGTTGAGATATTCATATGGATGCCTCCACTATTGGATTTAAGGCAGCTTCTGCTTTAATTTGCATTAAATTACATGGTGGATGTTTGATATTCTTATTCCGTATATTTCCGTGCAGGGTTTCGCTGACTATCTTGAGCAGCGCTTGTTTTTCATAAACTGCGGATACTTCTTCTGCCAAATATAATAAAAGCGACGTGCTGTATTTTATGCCTGTGTAAAATAATGGCAGTTCGTTTATTCCGGAATCTTAAATTATTTATATATTACCATAAATTTAGCAAATTCGCCATATTTTTTTGAATTGCATATGGAAAATTATTGTATGATAGGCATTCGTTTGTTAATATATGTATATACGTGTGTTATTGCAAATATTGGATCCGTCAACATACGGGGCAAGACCGTCAAAGCATACAATGTTCCAGTAAATTGTTGCTGTTTTTTCCAAACAACGCGTTATTTTTGAAAATCTATTGAAAAAATTACATATATTTTGTAATATATACTAATAATACCTACTTATGCCAATCTAGGG
>JAAZHD010000607.1 GCA_012510895.1 Clostridiales bacterium | reverse complement strand
GTACAACACAAATCCGCATAAAAACCGCATTAGAGCTTGTTTGTCCCAGTAAATTGTGATATAATTATTAACAAATATAGAATATAGTGGTGATAAATTATGCTGGGCAGAATTGAAAGGCAAATATCAATTTCAGATTATTGGTTACAGGGTAAGATACCGGAAAATAGCTATTGGCACAGGATGAGGAAATGGGCAATGGAATACCTTGATGAAGATATGTTTCAACCATTATTTTCTTACTATGGCAGACCATCAATATCTCCAATATATACATTTATGGGATTTTTAGTACAACTTGAAAAAGGATATTCTGATAGAGAATTTGAAGAAGAATCCAGATTTGATGATAGAGTAAAATACGCAATTACAGCACCAAGGGATTTTGATGGAATTGACGCAGTTACACTGCATGATCATAGAACAAGGTTTTTTAATAGTGATATAGGTATAAAGATATTTCTACAGGTATTGGAGCAAGCCAAACAAGCAGGTATGTTCAGCGAAGGGAATCTGCATGTTATTGATTCATTTATGGTATGGGGCAAATCTGCAAGGCAGGATACATATACAATGATATATCAGGCAATAAAAATGGTGTTAAGATTGGCAAGATTAGGTGATGATATATCAGTAGAAGGACTTGTAATACTAAAACGGAAAGATTATGATAAGAAGTTAAAAAAGCCTGAGGTAAACTGGGATGATGAAGAAGACAAGAAAAAGCAATTGGACATGCTGGTAAAAGATGCACTTGCACTTGTCAAGTATATTAGGAAGCATGCAAAAGCTGAAGATCCTGACCTATTGTCAGCATGTAAATTACTTGAGAGAGTTGCGACCCAGGATGTAGAGAAAGATGAAAACGGTATGTATATAATGAGCAGAGGAACAGCAAAAGACCGTGTAATATCAGTAAACGATCCGGAGATGCGCCATGGACACAAGAGTAGCTCAAAGATACAGGACGGGTATAAAGCAGAAATCATAACCGGAGGAGAAAAAGGAGAGCTTGTTCTTGGAGTAAAAGTTGATGCAGCAAATACCCCGGATGGAGAACATATGTCAGAGCTTATAGATGAAATAGAAGAATCCGGACATAAAATAGATAAGCTATATGGAGATAGTGCATACTGTGATTTTGAAGAAATAGAAAAAAGAGAAAAAGAAGGAATGGAAATTTGTGTAAAGGTTCAAGATGCTGTAAACAGGAATGGCCTATTTACAAAGGACGAATTTGAAATAAATCTTGAAGAAGGAACAGTAACCTGTCCAGCCGGAGAGGTAGCAGAATTTGATAAGAAGAAAGTAAAAAAGAGGAAAAAAACATCAGTCAATTTTTCCAAGGAGACATGTGAAGGCTGCCCATTAAGAGACAAATGCACAAATTCCAAAAGTGGTAGGCAAATAACTATACATAAATATGAAGAAAGGTTACAAGAACAGAGGAAATATCAAAAGACTCGGGAATTCAAGGAAGATTACAGTGCTCGTGCAAACGGAGAGAGAACCATATCTCATGTAACCAGACATGGCGGAAGACAGAGTAGATTTGTGGGCAAGGGAAAAACTGGTATTCAAATACTAATGGCATGTATAAATCAAAACATAAAAGTAGTTATGGGGCATATAATAAATAAAGCCAAAAAACCAAAAATTGGTGAAGTATGCCCAATTTTAGCTTAAAGAAAGGAAATGGGATAAAAAATGAGCTAAATATGCTAATTATATATAAAAAATTAACATAAATTTCAATAATATTTGATAAATAAGAACGCCATTACAAAATATTACCTATCTTATTGGTAATATTTTATGAAAGTTAAATGTTTCCGAGCAGACTCCTAGGAGGGCTCCAATTGCGAAAAAACCATGAAGCATATTTAGATATGTACCCCTTTTATCAGGATGTAAATTTGCAATAAAGGCATTAGATATTGAATCCACCATCCTGGTGCCAGCTCCTAAAGTAAAGAACAATCCGAGAAGCAAGCCGTATGAAGG
>JAAZHD010000500.1 GCA_012510895.1 Clostridiales bacterium | reverse complement strand
TCTTAGGGGTGAAGCGCAAAACGTATCGCCCTAAAGATAGATGTAGTAGGCTTTCGGAGTTTCCGAAAGTACTCATTGTTTTTTCTAAGGTATTCACTTTAATCTGTCATTAATTTAGCACAAGAAAAAAAGGAAGGATGATTTTAACTCCTTCCTTTCTGGTTTTTATTTGCCAGGCACATTTGGTAGTTCAGTAAATCCTTTTTCTAGTTCTTCGTCTGTGGGGATATGATCCACCATTGTACCACTGTTGTAACTCATATAAGCAGTCATATCGAAAAAGCCTGTTCCAGTTAATCCAAATATTATTGTCTTCTTTTCTCCGGTTTCTCTGCATTTAACAGCTTCTTCAATGGCACCCAGTATTGCATGGGCAGATTCAGGAGCCGGTAGAGTTCCTTCGCTGCGAGCAAATGCGGTAGCTGCTTCAAAGACTTTAGTCTGCTCTACTGCGCGTGCTTCTATATATCCGTCATGGTATAGTTTAGATACAATTGGACTCATGCCGTGGAAACGGAGGCCTCCGGCGTGATTCGGTGAAGGAATATATCCTGATCCTAAGGTATACATACGTAAAAGAGGAGTAGTTTTTCCGGTATCACCAAAATCATATGCATATTTTCCTCTGGTTAATGAGGGACAGGAAGCCGGCTCAACACCTATAATCCGGATATCTGATTTTCCTTCTATTTTATCTGCTACAAAAGGTGCTATTAACCCTCCGAAATTGGAACCGCCGCCGACACATCCTATAATTATATCCGGTTTAATACCATATTTTTCGCAAGCTATCCTGGTCTCTTCTCCAATAATGCTTTGATGTAGTATTACATGATCTAACACACTGCCTAGCACATATCTGCAATTATCTTTTTTTATAGCCGCTTCGATTGCTTCAGAAATAGCGCAACCAAGAGAGCCGCCGGTATCAGGGTGTTCAGCAAGTATTTTTCTGCCTACTTCTGTTGTATCAGAAGGAGAGGGGATAACTCTGCCGCCATAGGTTTCAATTACAGATTTACGATATGGCTTTTGTTCGGCTGATACTTTAACCATATAAACATTAAGGTCTATTTGATAATAAGCACATGCCATGGCTAAGGCAGTACCCCATTGCCCGGCACCTGTCTCTGTTGTAACACTAGTTATACCTTGTTCTTTAGCATAGAAAACCTGGGCGGCTGCAGATTTTAATTTGTGAGAACCGGAAGTATTAGTACCCTCAAATTTATAGTAGATCTCTGCCGGCGTGTTGAGCATTTTTTCTAAGCGGTGTGCACGTATCAAAGGGGCAGGGCGATACGTTTTATAGAAATCAAGAATACCTTTAGGTATTTCAATATATTTGTCTGTATTATTGAATTCTTGTTTAACTAATTCGGAACAGAATAGTTGTTCCAATTCCTCAGCTGTACATGGCTGCAATGTGGCCGGGTTTAACATTTGATCAGGTTTTTCTTTCATAAATGCTTTAATATTGAGCCAGTATTTGGGCATTTCCTCTTCTGATAAGTATATTTTGTAAGGGGCTTTTTTCATATTATTCATCCTTTCTGTTTAATATTTTTAGTATTAAAAAAGGTCTTTGTCCTATTAATAGGACAAAGACCATAATAGTCTCTGCGGTGCCACCTAAATTGCGCATATGCGCCACTCTTACATATACTAACATATATGCTTCAATGATAACGGGAGAAGAGCCCGGTCGGCATACTTTCTATTAATGATTTCAGCCTGACCCTCCTGAGTCCATTCAGCATAAGCTTTTTCGCCGCATTTCCACCATCGTCGGCTCTCTGAAGAAAAAGGATATTATGCCTACTTCTCTCAATCACAGGTTTAATATGTATTCAAATTATTTAGATTAAATGATAACCTATTAAGTATTATTTGTCAATAAGATTTTTTAAGTGTCAATAATCTATGAAAATGTCACCTAAAAGCGTGTGGTTTTAATCAGTGAAAATGTCACCTTTACACCAAAAAATATACTAAGTAAAATCTACATCGCTAATGAGCATGTCAAGGGCCAAAAGCGTGGCTTATCCTTGACATACTCATTCCGCCATGCT
>JAAZHD010000499.1 GCA_012510895.1 Clostridiales bacterium | reverse complement strand
GCTGTATTGGATAAAGGGAATTCCGGATCCATTACCTGCGGATTCTGCAAAGTTCTGCCCCGCCCAATAAATTTCGCCCGATCGGTCTCGTATTGAATACTACCAACTACCTCTCCTTCTGTGACCATAGTATGATACATCCACAACGGCTTAGACCCATTTTCTCTCTCTTCTGCTGACCTCGGTCTACGATTGGCAATAATGGTATATATATCATCCAGGTATTCAGTACGAATAAACAAGTTTGTAAAAGCAGGATGGGCAATATCAGCATGCAATAACCCTAAAACCACTTCTAAGTAGCTTGTAACTTCCATCATTCTGCCACTGTTGCTGTTATTGGTTAATGTTATGCTGCGGACCTCACCATTGAACTCAGGGGATACCATAACCTCAGTTTTTGTATCTATATTGCCGTCTCTTCTGAAATATATAGCATGGTCAGCTTCAAAAGTAACCTTATACTCTTCAGGTTCCATACTTGTAGGCTGATACGCAGCTGCCCAATAATTATTGGAGTTTAAGTTTGTAATATAAAACATCATACCCCAGTCATCTCTGGTAGGATCACTGCGCCACCTTGTTATCGCCTGTCCCATATATGTGCTGTATCCAGCTCCGCTGTCTGTCAAAAGAACAGAATAATTGCCGTTGGATAGAATACATGTTTCAGGTATCGAAGAAGGCCGGGGTGCCTGAAAAGTCCTCCTGGCCAGAATCTCTTGGTGCGATCTATCTCCCTCTATTTCACGACCTATTATCTCTTCATTATCTTTTATAAATATTTCACGTTTAGGTATTCTTTCCTGCAAGAGAAGTTCTGTCGCTTTTACCATTGGTACAGAATGAAATCTCATTTGCATTATATTATTATTTAAGTGATTGTCTATTGCAGCAAGTATCATTCCCTGGTGATGAGCCATGAAACTCTTTACAATATTACTCTTCTTTTTCCTGGAAAGACGTTCCTGTGTATAATCAATGGCTTCATACAATCCATAAGGTCCTTCCATTCCTTCAGCTATTAATGCTTCTAAATTCTTGTAAGCCAATACCGGTTCAATAATAAGCGCCAGCATTGTAGCATAAGGTGCTATTACCAAGTCTTTGACAAGTCCTCGTTTTAACCCTAAACTAGGAACCCCAAAAGCTTTATATTGGTAATTCAAATGTAAATCAAAAGCATAGAACCCAGATTCAGAAGCTCCCCACGGCAGACGAAACTGTTCTGCATACTGTTTCTGAACTCGCACTACCCCAGTATAGGTTTCATCCAATAGCGTATTATCATAGCTTTTCATTATAAGCAGTGGCATTAAGTACTCAAACATCGTACCTGTCCAAGATATTAATACCCTTAAATCTCCTGTCAGGGACAATGATCTTCCTAGCTTAAACCAATGCTTTTGAGGAATATCTCCTTTGGCAATTGCTACAAAACTTGCTTGTCTGGCTTCGGACGCCAATAAATCATAGTATGATTTGCTTAACTCTCCATCTTCTACATTATATCCAATAGCAAACAATTCTTTCTTCTCATGATAGAGCAAACTGAAGTCCATTTCATGAACCAAAGATTCAATATCCCTTTGTAACTTTCTGATCCTAGCATAAAAAACCTTCATGGCAGAATAGGATTCTCCGAGAGATATTTCCAGCTGTTTTAACCAGTTTCTTGCTTCAATATACCCAGGAGAGTTACCGACATCCCTGTTTAAAGAAGCTAGGGTCTCTGATAATCCCTTAAGAATTTCCAGATAATTATCATATAAATATTGAATTGATAAAGAACCATTCAGTTTTTCCAATAATTCAGACATTTTCTTTGATGTATTCGTATACGGTCTGTTTTCGTTCAATAAAGTTGTAGGTATCTTTTGCAGTTGCTTTACCCACGGAGTAAAGGAAATAATTTCTTTTTCATATTCTCTTATAAAAGAATCTAAATCCTCGTTTTGGCCTTTCAAGTCTTCTAACAGCATTTGCCATTCCATAATATTTACTTGTTCGCTGTTCAATAATACTTGAAGAATACTAATATGCTCTATGTTTTCTATACCTAAATCCACTGCCAAAATATCATATAATCCTGAAATGTTTTCTTTGTCTATTAACGGACGCTTCCAAATCTCATTCAAACCTTGCATCAAAGTGATAAGATAACATACAAGATTTCCGTTGTCCACAGTAGATACATAAAGCGGACTCAACGGTTCCAACGTCTCTGTATTGTACCAATTGTAAAAATGCCCTTCCCATTTTTCAAGCTTTTTTAATATATTTATTGTGCTCTCTATTCTATCTATTGCTTTATATGAACCAATAAAGCCCAAATCTCTGGCAGATAGAACAGCTATTAAATATAAACCGATATTAGTAGGAGATGTACGGTGTGCTATGCCCAGATAGGGTTCTTGCTGATAATTGTCAGGCGGCAGCCAATTTTCTTCTTCTGTAACTAAGTGTTCAAAATATTTCCATGTTTTTCTGGCAATCCTTCGAAGGTATAAAATCTGTTCTTCTGAAAGAGAAGGAGTTCGTTTTCCTTTTTGTTGTCCAATCTTCCAGGCAATATAAGGCGACAAAATCCATGCAACAGTAGCTATACCGCTAAGATACCATATTCCCGGGCGTATGATTAAAGAAGCTATATACATAAGCAAAGATATAAACACAGGTACTTTCATTTTATGCCAATAGTCTGAAAATTTACCTTTGAATTTACGATCAGAATCAGCAGCAGTAACCCATTCCAGCATATTCTTATGACTTACTGTAACTCTCCAAACAGAACGCAATATCGCATCTGTCATCAGATATGCCTGATGAGACAGAAAAACAAAAGAAAGAAATATCTGATTCAATAACGTACGTGTACCTTCAAAAAAAGAAGATAATCTTAATCTGTAATGTTTTTTTGTGCCTGAAACCAACTTTCCTGCCAAGTCCGTCATCAATGGTTGAAGAAATGTTAACAAAGCAAGTCCTAACCATAAAACTAAAGACCCAGGCAGCATTAGAAAGCTTAGTACGATCAACAAATACAAGGCAGGTGACAGTAAACTGCGTCGCAAATTATCAATAATCTTCCATTTGGAAATGCTATTTATGGGATTATCTACCTTTACGCCTTGCTTGTTTTTTACCTTGGAGAATAACCAGGGCAACAGCTGCCAATCACCACGTACCCAGCGATGCAGACGAAGTGAATATCCTATATAATGCGCAGGATATCCGTCTATTAATTCGATATCTGTTGCCAATCCTGCTCGTACATATGAACCTTCTAAAAGATCATGGCTCAGTACAGCATTTTCAGGTATAGCTTCCTTTAAGACCTGGCTAAATACTTTTGGATCAAAAATCCCTTTACCTGTAAAAATTCCTTCATGGAATAGATCCTGATAGACATCAGAAACAGCTGTGGTATAAGGATCAATCCCGGTTTGACCTGAAAATGTTAAGGCGAAAAAAGAGCGGCTTGCACTATCCACCGACACGCCGATCCTTGGCTGTATCAGTCCATAACCTTCAATTACTCTGGTTTTATCTTTGTTTAAGACTGGCCTGTTTAAAGGATGAGCCATTGCACCAATAAGTTTTTTGGCAGTATCCCTCGGAAGATTTGTATCGGCATCTAAGGTAATCACATATTTAATTTTTCCTAGAATAGATAAATCACCAACTTGTACTGAAAATGATGTATTATCATCTCCTTCCAATAAAGCATTAAATTCTGTCAGAGCTCCTCTTTTTCGCTCCCAGCCCATCCAGGAGCATTGATTAGCATTCCACTGACGATACCTATGGAAAAAATAGAAGATATCACTTCTGCCGTACCGTTGGTTCAATTCCTTAATAAGGCGACTTCCTGTTTCAATAATGGCTTCATCTGATTCGTTATGTTCCTCCGGCCCATCCTTAAAATCTCCTATCAAAGCAAAATGAATATTTTCGTCCTGATTGGCAAGATATATTACTTCCATTTGCTCAATTATTTCTGTAACTCTTTTTTCATCGGTTAACAAGGTGGGTATGACTACCATGGTACGATATTCTTCAGGTATACTTTCTTTAAGCTCTAATTTTGGGATATGATATGGTTTAGATATTTGTATTACTATCCAATTTATAATACCTACAGAAATACTCCAGATAGGCAGG
>JAAZHD010000498.1 GCA_012510895.1 Clostridiales bacterium | reverse complement strand
GAGTATTATAAACTACTGGATGAATTCTTTTGAAGTGTTATCTACAGTAGGTGAAAGTGTATATACCAATTTCAGTACATAAAGCAGATATGGCATACTGTTGCTTATCTTAGTTAAAGATGTTTATTATGAATATATGTGAGGTTTGGTTAATATACAATCTCAATATTATGTGCAGTAGTAGAAAATTGTACAACAAAGTAAGGGGTTAAGTATAATGTGTGAGTATTTAAATAAACAGGTTAAAGTCATTGTTGATAAGCCATTATGCTCAAAGCACCCAAAGTATGAAATATATTATCCCTTAAACTACGGATATATACCTAACACTATCTAGATATAATTATGTACTTAAAAGGTTATACTCCCAGGGGTTTTGAAGGACAATGTGTACATATACATGTACGTAGTTACAATGATTGGGACGAACTGTACTTTAGAGACTACCTAATTACACACCCAGAAATTGCTCAAGAATATGGGAAATTTAAAATTATGCTAAGAGAAAAATATGTCCATGACAGAGACGGATACACGAATGCAAAAGGAGAATTTGTTAGGAAATACACAGCACTTGCTCGAACAGAATTTCCAAATAGATATGCTCCCTCTATATTTGAAAAACTGTGGACCGGAATTAATTGAAGTGTTTGCAGAAAAAGTTTAATAAAATGCGATATAAATAATTTAAATTATACTCCAAACATATCCACGCAAAACACCTATTTTTCCCGCAAAACATTATTTTCATTTTGGAACGACTTAACCTGATTTCATCACAAAACTTGTCCCTTACCCCTTAAATCCTTAGTCCTATCTATGTGATTATAAAATAAACTCTTTCCCTCCCCAACTCCGCAAACCTGCATGGTTGATGGATGGGATAAAATGGATGCAAATAAAGATGTTCCGTAAAATGGGTAGTTAAATTGAATTTAATGGGAAAAATGGAAGAGGAAAAAGTAAATAAAGGTGTTACGTAGTAGGGATAAGGAATAAGGGGAAAGGGATAAGGAGAAAAAGATAAAATCCTTTGTAACCAGCATTATAAATGGATTACAAAGGATTGATTTATTTTATTGAATAATATCCTTACCCCTTAAACCTATACCCTTAACCCTGTTCCAAAGGAACATGTTTATTTGCAAAGGAACGACTTTATTTGCAATGGAAAGAGTTTATTTGATGTTTACACAAATAATTCAGTTGTCATATTATCTGTCAATTCTTTGCAGAAAAGCCCTCTAATATAACCTTTGTCGGTTGTTGTCGAATGTACATAAAAACCTAAACCATAGTAAAACCGAACCTGATTGGTCATCTTTGTTGCGGTATGAAGGGTGATCATTACGGCACCCTGTTTTCGCAGATCTTCTTCGGCTGCTTCCATCAAAGCCCTGCCTACGCCGCATTTCTGAATATCCAGTTTAACTCCGAAACGGCTGATATAAGCTACTTTGTTCTCTTGTATTTCATAGCGGATGGAACCGACTGGAATGCCGTCCAGGGTGGCAATCAGTATGGTTTTGTATTCCATTTCCGCCAGAATATCTGCTTCAGTTTCCTTAAGTGCTGCTACTGCTTGAGGCAGTCCCAGGTCAGCGGCATATTTTCCAAAGGCTTCCTGGGTAATCTGATGAATGGCAGGTATATCTTCGGGTGTGGCTTTTCGTATTTCCAGTTTCATCACTTAATCCCCCTTCAATAGCAATGCTAAAACTGCTTTCTGAACATGCAGCCGGTTTTCTGCCTCATCGAAAACCCTTGAATTCGGGCCGTCGATTATGTCATCAGTAACTTCCAGCCCGCGGTAGGCCGGGAGACAGTGCAGGAAAATTGCATCAGGTTTAGCCTGGGAGAAAAGATTTGAATTTACCTGATAAGGAGAAAAAACCTTTTTTCTTTCCTCTTTCTCTGATTCCTGACCCATACTGGCCCACACATCGGTATAAACTACATCGGCATCCTTAACAGCTTCAACCGGGTCATGAGATATTTCTATGGTCGAACCGCTCTTCTCTGCATTTTTCTTTGCCATTTCAAAAATATCCTGATTGGGTTCATAGCCTTTCGGGCAGCCGATGGCAAAATGCATGCCCAGCTTGGAACAGCCGATCATCAAAGAATGTGCCACATTATTTCCGTCTCCAAGGAAAGCCAGTTTAAGGTCTTTAAAGCTGCCTTTTTCTTCATATATAGTCATAAGATCAGCCAGGATCTGGCAGGGGTGATATAAGTCGGTTAAACCGTTAATAACCGGCACCGTGCCGTATTTGGCCAGATCTTCCACATCGCTTTGCTTGAATGTACGAATCATTATGCCATCTACATAACGAGAAAGCACACGGGCAGTATCGGCAATGGTTTCCCCGCGGCCCAGTTGAATATCGGCGGAGCTTAAGAATAAAGCAGAGCCTCCCAGCTGGGTCATTGCAACTTCAAAGGACACCCGGGTTCGCGTGGATGATTTGGTGAAAATCATTGCCAGATTTTTTCCCTTCAAAAGAGGGTGCTCTATATTGTTTTTCCGTTCATTTTTCAGCTTCATCCCTAACGACAGAACATGAAAAATTTCTTCCGGGCTGTAATCCTGCAGCCTTAGAAGGTGTTTCTGACTAAATGGTTTATCTATTCCTGCTTTTAAATTGCCGTTTGCAAACATCATTATCTTTCCTTTCGCAGAATTATGGCTATTTCCAAAAGTATGGCATTAGGATGCCTTCCAGGGTTATAAGCAATTGATGGATTTCTTCCTTTGTAATAATCAGCGGGGGCAGAAACCGCAAGGTGTTTTGACCGGCGTAGTTAATTATGAATCCCGCATTCAGTGCTTTTTGTACAACCTCTTTGCCGGGAATGGCTTCATGGAGTTTTATCCCCAGCATTAGCCCTATGCCCCTTACCTCATCAATAATAGAGTTTCTCTGTCTCATTCCAATTAAGCCGGACTCAAAAAATTTGCCTTTAAGCTTAACCTGATCCAGGAAATCCTCTTCTAAAATGGTTTCCATTACCACAAGTCCCGCCGTGCAGGCCAGAGGGTTTCCGCCGAAGGTGGAGCCGTGGCTGCCGGGAGTTAATACTTCCGCAGCCTCGCCCTTTGCCACTACAGCTCCGATTGGTATTCCTCCGCCAAGACCTTTTGCCAGGGTAATAATGTCCGGTTCTATATCATAGTGTTCGTATGCAAAAACTTTGCCTGTCCTTCCTATTCCGGTTTGCACTTCATCCGCTATGAGAAGCAGGCCTTTTTCCCTGCACAGGGCTTCAAGACCTTGTATGTATTCCGTGCTTCCCTTTATCACACCGCCTTCCCCCTGGATCACCTCAATCATGACAGCGGCGGTATTTTCCGTGACAGCCTCTTCAGCTGCTTCCAGATTGTTATAAGGTATATATTTGAAACCGGAGGGCATGGGCTCAAAAGGCTTCTGATATTTTTCCTGTCCGGTAGCAGCCAGGGCGGCAAGGGTTCTTCCGTGGAAGGAGTTTTGTGCAGTGAGAATTTCATATTTATGCGGGGCGCCTTGATCATGAAAGTATTTGCGTACAAGCTTTATGGCTGCTTCATTGGCCTCTGCACCGCTGTTGCAGAAGAACACCCTTCCGCCCCGGTTGGCATCGGACAATATTTTTGCCAGTTTTGCCTGGGATTCAATATAAAAAAGGTTGGAACAATGCAGCAGTTTTTCTGCCTGCTTTTGAATGGCTTCCACAAGACTGGGATGATTGTACCCCAGAGAATTTACTCCTATGCCGGCAATGAAATCTATGTACTTCTTATTATTGGAATCATATAAGACAGCGCCGTTTCCATGAGTAAACTGCACCGGAAGCCTTTCTCCGAATGTATTCATGTAATAGCTTTGATCCAGTTTTATGG
>JAAZHD010000497.1 GCA_012510895.1 Clostridiales bacterium | reverse complement strand
GTATTATAGGATTGGATCCGGTGGCGATCAAAAGTCTTCGTCCTTCATAGATGCTGTCTCCTGCTTTTACCTTATACCCTTCCGGCCCGGGACCTAATATATAAGCTTCTCCTTTTACAACAGTAACCTTATTTTTTTTCATCTTGGCATTTACGCCGGCTACCAGTTTGCTGACAACCTTGTTCTTCCTCTTAATGACAACCGGATGATTTAAGGCAACATTTCCGGCTTCTACTCCGTATTTCGCGCCGTCTCTGGCATTATCTGCAATCTTGGCTGAATACAGAAGGGCTTTGCTGGGTATGCAGCCTTCGTTCAGGCATACACCTCCCAGGCTTCGTTTTTCTATCAGCAACGTGGACAGGCCGGCGTGTCCTGCTCTTTCAGCAGCCAGGTACCCTGCCGGTCCGCCTCCGATTACTATTAATTCATATATCATATTCTCACCTCGCCAACAATACGCTGAAATTTTCCAAATTGGTCTTAAGTTCTTTCAGGAACCGGGCTGCAGGCGCTCCGTCAATGGCTCTGTGATCAAATGTCAAGGACAAGCCCATAGCCGGATAGAACTCGATTTCTCCATTTACTTCACGGGCACGCTGTACTATATTGTTTACTCCCAAGATACCCGTCTGCGGAGGATTCAGTACAGGAGTAAAGCTCTCTATATCCAAAGTTCCCAGATTGGTAACGGTGAAGCTGCCATTTTTCAGGAAGTCCGGATTGATTGAACCGGTTCTGCATTCATCAGCAAGCTTCCTGGCACGTATAGAGATCTCATTTAGTGAAAGCAGATTTGCATTGAAAATTGTAGGTACCATTAACCCGCGTTCTGTATCTACCGCATTACCCAGGTTTACATTGCGGAAATATTTGACTGTGTCTCCAAGAAAATGAGCATTTAAATCTTTATGGTTAACCAAGGTTCGGGAAACGGCAAACAAGATCATGTCGTTAATTGTTATGTTATTGATACCCAGCCTGTCCATGGATTCTTTCAGCTTTTTGCGATATGCAAGAAGTTCAGTGGCATCGAAACTGGTATTCAATGTAAGCTGTGCTGTGGTCGCCAGAGATTGATGCATCGCGTTTGCAATGACCTTACGTATGCGAGGCACCTTAACTTCCTCATACTCAGGTTCTACAACCAGCCACTCATCAATGGATGTGGCGCCTGCAGCTGCAACTGCCTGAACCGGTGATGCGGCAGCTGCCGGACGGACCGGTGTTTCTAAATCAGCAGTTGTAATTCTGCCGCCTAATCCGGTTCCTGTAATTCCTTCCAATCCTCCTGCCTGAGCTGCCTGTGCTGAAGGAGTCATTACATAACCGGAATCTCTCAGCGCCAATATATCCTGTTCAATTATTCTTCCATAAGGCCCTGAAGCTTTAGCATAACGATAATCTATACCCAGTTTTTCTGCCAGATTTTTTGCTCTGGGTGAAATTTTGATTTCTTTTGCATCAGTGACAATTTCAACATCTGCCTTGTCCGATACAGCTTCTCCGTCTGCCGCTTCTGCTGCCTGTGTTCCGCTGTCATCTGTGCTTTCTTTTCTTTCTGCATCAGCACTTTCCGCCTGAGCTGCAGAACTGTCTCCTTGCAAGTTAGGATTGAACTCATCAGTGCTCTCCCCTTCTTCCCCTATGAAGCAGACATTAAGAAGGCAGGGAACATCGTCTCCTTCCTCAAAGAATACATCAAGAAGAATTCCATCTATGGGAGCTTCTTCGTCAAAGCTGGCTTTATCGGTTTCATAGGAAAACAGAATATCTCCCTTTGATACCTTGTCGCCTTTTTTCTTATGCCATTCAGTAATAATGCAACTTTCAACTGACTGCCCTTGTTTAGGCATTATAACGGGTTGTGCCATATGACCCCTCCTACCTTAGTTTTGTAAGTACTTACGTTCTTTGGTTCTGAACCAAAATAATATTTTTATGAATGGATGGCTGCTTGCATTATAATCTGCTGCAACCATCCATTGCTTACTGCATTATTTAAATGGGTTTGGAGTTAGCAAGCAGATATTTTTCTGCCTCTGCACACCATAACCCGTTATTGGACTCCACGATATCTGCCAGTTTTGCAAATACCGGGTCATTTTTCCCCAGTTCACGGAAATCCTTAATAGCTGTTAATTCCATATCAATATTAGTATAAACCAGTTTCTTGCCGCCGGGTATATTGGGAAGATTAATGGTGGTTTCCGCAACACTGTTCAAACCGCCTATATGGGTGATCATGGAAGTCGGGTTGATCAGCCCCTTACCCATCATATTAAGGGATATCTTCATATCCTCAGTGTTGCCGCCGCTGGTCCCTACGATATGTTTGGAATTATAATGTATATCATAGAAATTTACGTTGGCAGAAAAACTCTTATCGCTGGGTCCGGCAAAAAAGTTGAGACAGCCGTCATATCCAAGAATCTGGTCTCCCATTTCCACTACCTGCTTTACCGGTGCGAATACAAAAACATCGTCATAGCCTTTTCCGTCTGTAAGGCTCATTAAATAATCTATTCCCCTGTCCGGCGAAGAAGTGTTGACATATACAAGCCGGGTACCCTGCTTTGCTGCATCTTCTACGGTGTAAATAGAAGCTGCCCGGGCAAGACGTTCTTCATTGATATCAGTTACAACAAGCAGTTTGGGTTTTCTTTCATTATGAAGGGCATAATCGATTGCGCCTAATCCCATAGGCCCTACTCCTGCCAGAATTGCCATATTGCCGCCGTCTTTCACGCCCATGTGATGATCGTAACTGCCAGGCGTCATGTGGTAATTTCCTCGAAATGCTCCTACAATGCAGGACATGGGCTCAGCAAGAGAACCGTAGAAAAATGAATCGCTTTCAAAAGTCAAAAGACAGCCAAGCTCCATTACTATATTGGGAATGATAACATAGGTTGCGCTTCCTCCGATATACGGGAAGCTGTACCCAGGAGCTGCGTAAGGATCATCCTTTTGATTTAAGGCTGTCTGAATTGAGAATTTCTGTCCAGGATAATACCTATCTTTCCATTTTTCCCCGACCTTTATTATCTCACCGCTTAGTTCATGCCCGATAATTATGGGATTTTCAGCTACATTATCAGGCACCCGCTTATGATCTGCCCCCTGAATTGCCGCTTTATAGGAAGACATGCAAATGCCGTCGGTTACGATATGTGCTAATATTTCATCTTCCTGCATTTCAGGAAGATCGAATTCTTCCAGTCGTAAATCATTCTTACCGTACAAACGAACTGCCTTTGTTTTCATTAATCTGACACCTCACTGTTTCAGGTTTTATTATAAACCGTATTATTCCCCCTGTTGACTTATTTCTATCGTATCACAGGTCCGTTGTAAAATCAACATAAACCAACATAGTTAGTAAAAATATGGACACAAACCAACATCTATAATATAATGATTAACAGAAATCTGATATTTGCAATACATAGATACCCATATAGAAGGAGGTACCCCCATGGAAATGTATCTAAGATTAAAAGGACAAACGGCTATAGTTACCGG
>JAAZHD010000496.1 GCA_012510895.1 Clostridiales bacterium | reverse complement strand
GTCAGTTTGTAATAGGTTTGCTTGTCTGAGCCGGTATTTCGGGAAGTGCCCATATTCCAACCTTCCGTTACAATGGCAATATCCCTCTGCCCAAATGTATACAGCCGATCCGCAGCATTTAAGCTGGCTGCCCCGGAACCTACCACTACTGTGTTCAGTGAATAGACCCGCAAAGAGAGACCAGCGATTTGTATTCTATCTTCCCGCATCTTCCCAACCTCCAAGTTTGTATAAGTAATATTAAATTCATTCTGTCTTTGAGATTACAACCTTCTAATATGAAAACCTCCATCCACATCAATGGTTTGACCGACACAGTACTCCATTTTACCGGAACAAAGCACTGAAACAGCTTTGGCTATATCCTCAGGCTCTCCCCATCGTTTCATGGGAAGGATGCCTTCTGCAATTAACTTGTCATATTTCTCTGCAACGGTCTTGGTCATATCTGTTCGAATTATGCCGGGCCGTATTCCAAATACCTGTATACCCTCATTAGCCAATCTGTCAGCAAACAATTTTGTCACCATCCCGAGACCGGCTTTGGAAATGCAGTATTCTCCACGATTTATAGAAGAGGTATATTCTGATATGGATGAAATAATTATAATCGTCATAGGCTGGTTATATCTTTGACCTTCCATCTGATTTTTTTGCTTTATCATTTGTTTAGCAACGGCCTGTGTCAGGAAAAAAGTGCCTTTTAGATTAATGTGCATGACATAGTCATAGCATTCTTCGCTTGTTTCCAGTATATCTAATCTTTGCTTCGGTCCTACGCCGGCGTTGTTAACTAAAACATCTACTCTTCCAAATCGCTCAAGTACAGTTTCCATCAGTCTGTTTCTATCCTGCCTGTCACCTAAGCTGCCCTGTATATATATAATATCTCCTTTATCGGCAGGTAACTGGTCTAATCTTTCTTTCACCTTCTCTTCCGACGAAGTACCCATTATAGCCAGGCAAAAACCTTCCTCTGCCAGCTGTCTGGACACAGCCAAGCCTATACCTCTGGCACCGCCTGTTACTATAGCAACTCTTTTTAACATATTAAATCGTCCTTCCTATTAATTATACTTAAACTATAATTGTTATTCATGACAGCGTCTTAATACTGATTTTCGTTCTATAAGCTTTGTTTCCAATACCTGAACAATGGGTTTGGACTGTTCACCCTCTATAATAGATATCAGTCTTTCTGCAGCATTCTGACCCATTTGATATAATGGTTGATGCACGGTAGTAAGGGGTGGATTCAGAAAAGGGCTGAAAGGCAAATCGTCAAAACCTAAAACCGATATATCTTCCGGGATGGAAAACCCTGCATCCTGAGCTGCTCTCATTACCTCCAGCGCCAAGAGATCGCTGGCCGCAAAAAACGCATCTATATCTTTTCCTCTTTGTAAAAAAGAAGATACTGTTTCATAACAGGAATCTTCATTGGAAACAGACAACACCAAAGACGGATCAAAAGCAATCCCTGCATCTTTTAGTGCATGGATATATCCTTGAAATCGCTGCTGATATAGTATCAGTTTATCATCTCCGTTTACAATGGCGATTTTTCTGTGACCCATCCTTATGAGATAAGAAACTCCTTTAAATGCCGAATTATAATTGTCTATCATTACTGCGTCAATTTCCTCTCCCATTTTGCGTATCAAAAGCACTAACGGCAATCCGGAATTCTTAACTTCCCTGATATGGATGTTCTCGGTGCCGGACGTGGCTAAAATTATGCCGTCTACCCAATGTTTGCGCAGCTTTTGTATTGCCTCTCTCTCTCTATCCAAATCCTCATCTGTATTGCATAGTATCAATGTATAGCCATGCTT
>JAAZHD010000060.1 GCA_012510895.1 Clostridiales bacterium | reverse complement strand
TCTCCCTGTACTATATAGGAGTTTAGGGTAACTCCGTTTGCAATTTCCCATATTCCCTCAAACAATATATTCTCAACATTCATAGTAAGCATATGTATTCCTTCTGCAACCTTCAACTTCTTCATAACCCATCCTCCTTAAATTTTAAGCCTCATAAGTTATTTACACACAATTAAAGTTAATTTATCAAAAATTATGCGCTGCAATTATAATTTTAAAAATTCTCATATGTTTTAATTATTCTCTCTGCAACTGCTCTTTTTGTAATGCGCATATCCATCGCCTGCTTTTCTATATACCTGTGCGCTTCTTTCTCACTCATATTGAATAAGGATATAAGAATACATTTGGCACGATCCACAATCCGAATATCTTCGATTTTTTTCCTCAGCTGATCGTTTTCGTGATGAACCTTTCTCAGCTTGTTATATGCAGATCTGGCGAGCGACAATGCTGACATAAAAATATATTTATTAACTGGTTTGGAAATAGTCAATATGCCCTCATTTTCACAAACTGCGGACATTACTTCGAAAAACTCTCTCTTTACCAGCAAAATGACCTGTGTAAACTCCTTGGAAGCAACATGTAATGCAAGGCTTTCTCCGGTTTCATCACGAAGCGGCGCATTGATAATTACAAGATCGAAGTCCCGTTCCAATAACATTCTCCGTGCTTCACTGCCAGACCTGACAGCAGTAATTATACAGACTAAAGCCGAATTAAGCATTTCTGATATATATAATACTCCCTTGTCTGAACTTGAAACTATCATGACATTTTCCATAACAGCCTTGCCTTTCAAAATAAGATTCAAATGGTCTCAAAGTATCTTTTCCTATAAAACTCCGCTTTGTTTTCAGCCGCCAAAAACTCATCAGCTTCATCTTTTTTAATTGAAATGTACTTTAGCAGCAATTCCTCCCCCACTACGCTTTTAACAAAACTGCTGTTTTCAGCAAGCCTGATTGCCTCATGCATATTGCCGGGCAGCGGTGTAAGCTCTTATGTTGTTCTTTCATCCGCGGTATGTAAGTAAACATTCGAGGCAGAAGGGAATACCATGTCTTTTTCAACTCCCTCCAGTCCTGCTGCAATAATGAGAGCGAACCCCAGATACGGATTCATAGCGGGGTCGGGTGAGCGCAGTTCCATTCTAACCTTTTCTCCTATAGCAGCAGGAATTCTTATGAGTTGTGAGCGATTGCGGTGAGACCATGAGACATAAGCAGGCGCTTCAAACTTTCCAAGCCGCTCATATGAATTGGCTATGGGATTCAAGAAGATTGTTATTTCAGGCGTTCTGGCCAATATCCCTGCAATAAAGCTTTCAGCGATACTCGAACGGCCTTCTCTGATATTTTTAAATACATTCATTCCGTTTTTTGCGAGAGAAATATTTACATGCATCCCGCTTCCCGGAGAATCAGGTATTGGTTTCGGCATAAAAGAGGCATACAAACCGTTGCGAGCAGCAATTGTTTTAACTACAGTCTTGAACGATTGCAAATTGTCAGCACTTGAAAGAGCATCACTGAATTTAAAATCAATCTCATTCTGTCCCGGTCCCTGTTCATGATGTGAAGATTCCGGCTTTATCCCCATTTCTTCAAGAGTCAGGCATATTTCACGGCGGACATCACCGCCGCGGTCAAGTGGATACATATCCAGGTACCCGCCTCTGTCAAAAGGCTAGTCTGTTGGGTCACCGTCTTCATTAGTTTTGAAAAGATAAAATTCACATTCCGGGCCGACCTTACACACATATCCCATGCTTTCACATCTGCTGACGACCTGTTTTAGTATATGCCTGGTGTCATGGGCATAATGGGAGCCGTCAGGTTTTTTAATATCGCAATAAAAGCGGATAACTCTGCCCGGACCGGGACGCCTTGGCATCACCATTAAAGTAGAAGGATCGGGATATATAAACAGATCTGACTGCGCATCATCTTTAAACCCTCGAACTGCATGGGCATCAAAAGATATCCCGCTTTCAAATGCAGATTCCAGCTCATCTGCCATGATTGATATTCTTTTTTGAGTTCCAAACAGATCACAAAAATTCAGCCATATGAACCTGATATCATTTTCCTTTACAAATTCCAGGACTTCACTTTCAGTATAATTCAAAACAGTATTCCTCCTATTCTTTATTCATATAGGAAAGATCTACAAAAATATAAATTAAATGTCATATTCATAAAGCTTCGACCTTCTCATGCTATTCTCCGTCATAGTTAAACTGCCAGCAAACCCCAAACCTGTCTATTAACGATCCATAGCACTTGCTCCAGAAGGTTTCCTGTAAATCCATTTCAACTGTCCCGCCTTCTTTTAACCTATTAAACCAGGTTTTTATTTCTTCTATGTTCTTTGAAAGAATAGTTATGCTTATGTTATTCCCTATATTAACAGGGTCACCGGGATAGGAATCGGAAAACATGACTCGACTTCCTGATATGATAAGATATGTGTGCATTACCAGATTCTTGTCTTCTTCTGAAAAATCCCCCGGAATATTTGCTTCTCCATAAGTCATTATCGGTTGCATTTGAGCATCAAAAGCATTTGAATAAAATTCCACTGCTTCCCGGCAGTTTCCGTTAAAAACTAAATATACTTCAATTGCCATATTGTCTTCCCTTCCTTATTGAATTATTTGAATTAATTTTAACCTTTAATTTATCAAATAAAACAATTAATACATTCCCGTTTTTAACAGATGTATTCAGTTCCCTGCAGGCTTAGCCGTTTCCGGATTTTGATTTTAAAGAAATCAAACCTGAAAACATAATTGCAGGAAAAATTATTGCTGCCAGGAGTCCAGAGTTCAAACTGCTCGTCATATCTGCTACAATACCAACGATCTGCGGGCCGATGGAACAACCCAAGTCCCCTCCAAGGGCCAAAACTGCAAACATGGCAACACCGCCTGTTGGATAACCTGCTGCTGTTATGCTTAGCATGCCAGGCCACATTAAACTTACGCTTAACCCGCATAAGGCACAGCCAATCAGCGATATTGCCGGTATCGGCGTAATGGCTGCAATAACAAATGATGCCATGCATAAAACAGTGCAAACAGCTAATGCTTTAGAAATATTTATATTTTGACCTTTTACTCCGTACCAGGT
>JAAZHD010000495.1 GCA_012510895.1 Clostridiales bacterium | reverse complement strand
GTGGAACAGGGCATTGCTGATATTGATGATTTTGGCAAAGCCGTTGTTATTGTTTTAGATTATCCGGCGGAATCGCCAGGAATAATGACCCGCCTTGCTCTTGAAAAAGGGCTGGAGTTAGCGTTGAAGAAAAAAAGAGTGTTTTTTCTGGCGCGATTTATAAGGACGGCGGGCAGCGCATTGGAAAAGCTGTATAAAGAAGCCAGGAATGCGGGCGTTACTTTTAGAGAATAGAACAAATTAGCATTTGAGTGTCAAGACAATAATGGTATATGTACGGTCTGCGCTTCCGATGATTATGGGACGGTAAGCATAGATACCGGTGCACTGATAATGGCTGACAGCATTGTTCCCGGTGCAAAAATTGACAAAATAGCGAAAATCATGCGGCTTAAGCAGAAAAGGGCTGGTTTCATCGGCGGTGATAATCCTTGGATTTATCCTAGCTCTACCAGTAGAAAAGGGGTATACGTCATAAATAATATTAGCAGCATGCCGCTTAAAGATGATGCTATATCCCAAATAGCATATACCATTTCAGCAATAAAGGAAGAGATGAATGAACCGGCAAATGAGAGCTATGCGGAGGTGGATCCCGGCAAGTGTGCCTTCTGTTATACCTGCTGGCGTGTTTGCCCCCATGCTGCCATGAGCCCTGATTATGAGACTGAAGAGCCGGTGATGAAAAATCTCAATGAGGCTTGTTTTGCATGCGGCATTTGCGTTTCGGTATGTCCTGCCGGCGCCATAACTATTAAAGGCGGTTTGGAGGATAAGCTGAAGGAAGAGGATTCCCTATCAAATTCATTAAAGATATTGTGTTGTGAAAATTCGGCACGGATTGCACTTCAAAAATTAAAGGATAAGCATAGTAATGATTTTGATAAAATTGATATTTCTGCAGTTTCAAGCGGTGGGAAAATAAAAGTTGCAGAGATTATTTTCTTGTTAAGGCAGTATAAAAAGGAGCTTGTGGCAGTGTGGATGGATGATGCCTGCAAGCATTTTGATGGTAACAAGAGAGCATACAGGCAGGTGGCAAGAGCCTGCGAGCTGCTCAAGGCAGCGGGACTGGATCCAAATAGGGTACAATATGTCAAGCTGTCCCATGCCATGACCCGGGTGATGGCTGATACTATCAGTGAGATACTGTAAGTTAAACTTGGAAGTAGGATGTTAGGAGGGCTTAGTTTTGATAGTAGCACAGCAAAAACCTATCGAAGAAATTATCCGGTCTCTGGAAGGTTTTGAGAACATTTTAATAGCGGCATGCGGAACCTGTGTTACCGTCTGCATGGCAGGCGGTGAAAAAGAGGCAATGGAGTTGGCCGCACTATTAGAAGTAAAAAGCAAGGAGGCCGGCAAGTCGGTAAATATTAAGGTGGTAACGCCCAAGAGGCAGTGCGACATGGAATTTTTCGACGATATTGTGGATGATGTCAGCAATGCTGAAGTTATTTTATCCATGGCCTGCGGAGCAGGAGTTCAGTTTATCGCTGAGCGGTTTTCTAACAAGCCGGTGCTTCCGGGTTTAAACACACAATTTATGGGCGTGACCCGCGATGTTGGTTTATGGACGGAAATGTGCCAGGGCTGCGGCAACTGCATACTTGAAAGGACAGGCGGCATATGCCCTGTTACCAGGTGTTCAAAGAGCATTTTTAACGGGCCCTGCGGGGGTTCTTCCGGAGGGAAATGCGAGATAGATTCCGAAATTGACTGCGGCTGGCAGTTGATTTATGACAGGCTCAAGGCTCTGGGAAGACTGGATAAACTTTATGAGATAACCGAAGTCAGGGACTGGAGGAGCAGTCGTGACGGCGGACCAAGAAAAGTTGAAAAGAAGGATATGATGGTATGATGGAGAACAAAAGTCATTTTCAGATATTACTTGATGCTGTACATTTTGTAGTTAGTGCCGAGATAGGGCCACCCATGAGCGCCAATGCCGGATTTGTAAGAAGAAAAGCCCGTGCTTTGAAAGGCTTTGTTGATGCTGCCAATGT
>JAAZHD010000602.1 GCA_012510895.1 Clostridiales bacterium | reverse complement strand
GCCCGGGATATGTGCACCGTTCATAATTCCGCCGACTCCGATAAGTCCGAGGCGTATTTTACTCATACAAAAATCCCCCTTGAAAAAAGAAGTAAATATCAATTCTCCATAGTGGCCTTCCGATAAGTTTTCCACTCTTTTTATACATCCAATTTATGAATTTATCAAGGGCATATTTGAGCATGATTCGGGTATTATTTGTGCAACATGGATTATCTTATATTACACTATTTATTCATGTCGGTTTAAACCGGGCATAAAACGATTCTGGAATGTATAAAACGATTATGTTGCTCAAAACAAGTTGACATCGTTTTCCATGGAAATTATAATACGATCATAGAGATCCCATGGGAATGAAGTTATGATATGATTATTGAAAATATACAAGAACTGGCCGGACTTGAGTTTTCGATCGGTTCAATCTCGGCAAAAAGTGATTGCTGGAGTATCTATACGGAATTCGATTATAAAACGCACGGCAGGAAAAAGAACCTCATTCATATTTTCACAGATGGAACAAGATATTATGAAGATGACGGCGATGTTTTTCAGGTAAGTGAGGGAACGGTGCTGTTCATTCCTGATAAAACCCGCTACCGTACATGGAGTACAGACGTTTGCTCAGGAATTGGAATATGTTTTGACATAATCGGTGATATAGAAATTGCACAAAGAATATACTTCTGCTGGAAAGACACGCGCGGCGATTATCGGCGTCTGTTTGAACTGCTTAACGAGAGCTATATTTCCACGCCAAAGGCGCTGCTTCGTCAAAAGTCACTTTTGCTGCGCATTCTTGACCTTATGACCTCGGAATGCACAACTGATGCAAGATACGGCGAGCTTCTTGCTCCGGCACTAAGATTTATTTCGCTTCATTACCGCGAGAATCTTCCGGTTGCTGACTATGCGGCAGCCTGCAATCTGTCGGAAAGCTATTTCCGTCGCATTTTCGTTAAATATGTTGGAATGACGCCGTTAGAATACCGAAATTCGCTTCGGTTTAATGAGGTGTGCCGACTTCGCGCAGAGGGGCTGAGCATGACAGAGATATCCGAACGCTGCGGTTTTTGCGATTCTTCGTATCTAAGGAAGCTGTTCCGCAGATACACCGGACAATCAATTAAGACCTATACGATGCCGGAAATAGTTTAAGAAATTGTATAAATAGAGTAAGCTAATGATAATAAAAAACGGCAGGCTGGTAATGCCGGATGAAATACTCCCGGCAGATATTGCGATTGAAAACGGTCGGATATCAGAAATCGGCAATAATTTAGCGGGTGAAGCGATTTTCGATGCAAATGGGATGTATGTATGTCCGGGATTTGTGGACATTCATGCACATGGTGGCGGTGGAGCTGATTTTTTAGACGGCATAGACGCGTTTGACACCGCGCTGAGGTTCCACGCAACTTGGGGTGTTACATCAATGCTTCCGACATCGATTACCGCGCCGATTGAAATAATCACCGATTTTATCAGCAATATAAGAACACAGAAAAAATCTGATCCGGCCGCACATAGAAGGGCAAGGATAATAGGCGCACATATAGAAGGGCCATATCTGTCTCAAAAAAACAAAGGCGCGCAACCTGAGAGCTGGCTGCGCATACCGGCGCGCGATCCTTATGATTTCCTGCTTTATGGGGCGGACGTAATCCGAACCGTGACGCTCTCGCCTGAGCTTGAAGGAGCAGTTGAAATGGTGCGTCGGCTTACCAAAGCCGGAATTATAGTGTGCGCGGGACATGACAACGGCAGAAAATCGACTATTATTCCATCAATCGAAGCTGGAGTTTCCCATCTCACGCATCTCTGGTGTGCGATGTCAACAGTTGCAATGTATGATGGAGTCCGTGAGCCCGGATTGTGTGAAATTGGACTTGTAGACGACCGTTTGACGGCAGAAATTATCGCCGACAATCATCACATGCCTCCGGAACTTGTACAGATTGCATATCGCTGTAAGGGAGCGAAAAAGTTATGCGTTGTATCAGACTGCCTGCGCGCCGGAGGAATGCCGTGTGATGGGCATATCTGGGCGCTCGGTCCCAAGAGGGCCAGACTGACGGATTTTATTGTGTCCGACGGTGTGGCACGTCTTCCGGACAATACCCGTCTTGCCGGAAGTATACAGACGGTTGGACAAATGGTCGGGAATCTGGCGCGGTATTGCAATATTCCGCTCACGGACGCGGTCCGGATGGCATCGCTTACTCCTGCTGAGATAATTGGAGCGGAACGTGATATCGGCTCTCTCACAGTTGGGAAAAGAGCAGACATATGTATCCTTGACAATGAACTTAAGCCTTGTGCAGTGTTTATCGACGGCATAAACATAAATATAGAAAGGGAATGAAAATGGACATTTACCGTATCGCACCCGAAGAAATGAAATCACATGCGCTCATGCCGCTGCGCGTAATGGAAACCGAGCAGTCAATGTATGAAGAAATGGCCGAGATTATTGCCGGCTGTATCGAAAAAAATAAAGGGGAGCAAACTGTAGTAATTCTTCCGGTCGGGCCAATCGGACATTACCCGCTGCTTGCTAAAAAAATAAACGAGCGGCATATTTCACTGAAAAACTGCTGGTTTATCAACATGGATGAATACCTTGATGAAAATGACAGGCCGATCCCTTATGATAATCCGCTCAGCTTCCATGCGATAATGGACAGGTTGTTATATTCAAAAATCGACAAGGACCTGCTTATGCCGCCGGAACAGCGGATTTTTCCCGAACCTGGACATGAAGCGGAAGTTGACGAATTGATTGACTCATTTGACAAAGTCGATTGCTGCCTGACAGGAGTAGGAATCAACGGCCATCTTGCCTTTAACGAGCCGCCCGAACCCGGCGATCCTATAACTGATGACGGATTTGAGCAAATCGGAACGCGTTGTCTTAACATTGCACGTGAGACCATTGTGAACAACGGCGCACATAAGATCCGCGGTGCGCTTGATATATTTCCTCGCAGGTGCATTACTCTGGGAATGAGACAGCTTATGCGCGCAGAGATGTTCAAAGTTTACCTCTACTGTGACTGGCAATGGGGTATCATGCGTAAAGGTCTGCTTACAGAACCGACGCGTTTTGCTCCGGTTACATACCTGCAAAAGCATAAAAATGCCGAAATGGTGGTTACAAAAGAACTTTTTACAGCGATGATCTGATTAGTTCAAAAACAATGCGGTAGCATTGCTGAAAAAGCTCGCAGCCGGCTTTAAAGGTTTATAAAATATAACTTGAACTGATTACATAAAGCCCACAACGCGGTTACCATGCCAAGTTGCGGGCTTGATTTTTATGCCTTCTTGCAGGGTATTAATGTAGAGTATTTTTATGGTATGGCGCCTTATTTCACTAGTTATTACCTGTTAGGCAGTAGGATTGTTAGCATAATCGACACTATTGTGTGTTTACACCGTATTTTTTGTTATGTTATAAATTATATAAACGCCCCTCCGGTTCTGTTATGAATCTATACGTACAAAGCGGACTTATCGCTAATATGAGAGGAAGGATGAGATTATGAGAATACGGATCATCATGATGAATATGCTTGCGCTGCTCATTTTAGTCTCGTGACGGGAGCAGGAGAGCCAGCAGTCTGCGGTGTCCGATGTTCCGACCGAAACTGTGACCGAGAGCACCGTGTTGGACGATCTGGGCGATCTCGATCTGGATGGGGC
>JAAZHD010000494.1 GCA_012510895.1 Clostridiales bacterium | reverse complement strand
CTGGTGAAGAGCGAATAGTGTTAGAGCTGTGTGCACTGCCCACTCACCATAGGAAGGGGTTTCATCCTTCCCTGTCAGTTCTTCAGGCAGATCCTTCATAGTGATATCCCATAGTTCCGGCATACTGCCGGGAATTTTTCCGATCCCGCGTCTTAGCTTTGCTAAAGCAGCTTTTACCGCAGAATTATTTTGGCTGGAACATAACTGGTTGATTTTTCGTCTGACATAACTACCTGCTTGTTTGAATGCTTTCTTATCTTCCCTTGCCATTCTTTATCTCCCCCTTTTTAATAAAATTTCCCTGCTGGATGTCTTGTATAAAAATTGATTATATGCTTCAGCAGCACAATAGCGATATATATTGTTAGTCCTTCCATCAGCTTTGACTCGTCCTACAAATGCTTGCGGCCCCGACTGATTAACCAGTTCTTCCCCTAATTTTCTGATAATCGTCTTTTCTTCCTCCCACCACATAGTACATATCTCGTCCATATTATCCTGTTCAGGCTCAATATTCTGCAGCCACCGGCGGAAAGGCATATCCAAACGGAAATATGCTTGTTCTTTTGCCATATTTTTCTGATTAATTCCATCCGTCTCCGCTGCTGCTTTTGCTAGATTTTGTGCCAGAAATCCCACCTGATCAACAAGTTTTTCCGTTATTGCTATTTCATTTATTATACGTTCTATCCAGGGCTAGCCTAAGCTGCTTAACAGGTCAGCGCTAAACGATAGAGAATCACTGAACACATCATTAACACTCATTTTTTTACTATCAAACTTCACTGCTACTGTCTGAAACCTATATTGATAATGAGGTAAAAAACCCGCTCTTCTTAACCGGGCAAGCCAGCTGACTATCCCGGGGCGATGGCTTGTTTCGCTTTGACTGACTAATACTGAAAAATCTCTCCATAACTGTCGGGAAGAATCATGTAACCTTGGGACATATTTAGCAACACCGGTCGTTTTATCGGGCTGATTAGCCCACACAGTCATCTGTTCAACAAAAGCATTTTCTTCCGGAAAGAAATCCCCTCCTATTAAACCAAATCCAGTTACTTTGTCTTCTTGCCTTTGCAGTAAAATACGGCGTGACTGTAATGTATATAATTCAGCAGGATTATCTGGGGTCGGAATAATGGATGATTCCTCAATTCTGACTTCTTCTTCCCAAATCGGTTTCGCTTCACCCCAAAGTTCATTGCTTCCATCTTTTAAGAATATTAAATTTAACAAAAGTGTTTGAAATAAATCATTTCCTTCTGCCGTAATGAGTCCTAGTTTTGCCAACCATCCCAATTCGTATTTTGCACGTTTGGTCTCACCTCGTCCCTTGCCGCTGCCAGATACATCATCAAAGGAATTTATATGTATCAGCCAACGAGCTGCTTCTGAATAACTCAATGCAGATTTGCTTTCTCCGGTTCTTTTGGGAAAAAGGCGAATTTTATTTTCACTTTCCGACAAAACACCATTCAGTTTCTCTGCTAAATAGTATCCTGCTTTGTTTAATTCCGGCACTTGGAAAAAAGGATGCTCCGGATGAAAGAGATAACAACGATCCTCATAATTTAATAAATACTTTTCTATAATGTTTATAGGAAAGCTTCCCATATCCCAAAGACTTTTCCAACGTATTAAAGCATCTTCAGGCGAATCAAATGGTACAAAATTTCCGTTCACGTCAATACTTTCGAATATCGCATGTAAAATCGCCAGCAGTAACCTTAAGACAGCCATATCTTGTGTGGGCAACTCTCCTGCAAGACGTCGAAGCTCAGACACACGACGATACAAATCCAGTAAAGATACTTCTGTTATTCCGCCATCTTTTTTCATTACCCGTATCCATGGTTCATGCAGCAAGTTAAATTCTTTTTCCTGCATTTAATCATCCTCCTTTTCACATATAAGTCCGTAACTCCGATCATAAATTAATCTGTACCCACATAATTCTGCAGCAAAATTCTTATCTAGTAACAATATCAACTCCCCTTTCAGCCATGATGATTCCTGCCATATATAAAACATCCGACTGTTCAGATATTCCAGCTCTTCTATTGTTCTATCAATCATCCACGGTGTGCATAGAACATGAGGCAAACGAATTCTCTGGCGTGCAATAGCCATAGCCAAATAATTATCGGGAACCATGTCCAGTGGTAATACGCGCCCATCCTCCGACCATGGAAGAAAATATACGTTTCCATCATCTCTTTTCTGTAACAATAATACTTCAATAGACTCATCCGTATCCCTGACTGCTGCCTCTCCCCGCTGGTCCGTAATATCCGTATCCAGCCAGCCAGCCAGATTATATGAAAAACCTATCCATGGGGGATCAATTCGAAAAGCTTGGGCACGCTCCTCCTTGCGATGTATTAGCTTTTCATGCTGTTCTTTAGCTTCCTTATATCCTGGCGGTTCAGAATCCAAAACAAAGCTGTCTTCATAAACATTTTGTACCAGATTGGGAATATCGTTTGGAATGAATATTTCGTTTGGCAGCAAAGCTTTAGTTCGCATAAGAAGGTATTTCCCATATATCTTCGATGAACCTTCATCGAAACCATCATCCTTAATTCCTAATACCAAACAATTTGCTTTTTTAAGCTTTTCAGGCCGAATCCGATCATGTCTGTGCAAGCGTCCCATACGCTGAAGTAACAGATCCATGGGGCAAATATCCGTAAACAAAACATCAAAATCAATGTCTAATGATTGTTCTAATACCTGAGTGCCTACAATGATTCGTTTAAATGGCCGCTTGCTTTCTTGCGGCTTCCCCAATTCTGCACGCATCTTATTCTCTTTTAAAATGCGGTCAGGAGCAATAAAGCGGGAATGGAGTAAGCGCACTATTTCATGTCCAAACTTATCACTTAATATTTGTGCCAATTCCTGAGATCGTTTTACTGTATTAACAATGATACCGGCGCAACCACCTTCTGATAAAAATTCATCTAACTTATCTGTTAGTTGGTCATCTGAAATGAAGTCTATTTTTACTTTCAATTGTTTTTCATTAACCGGTACAGACTTTTGAATAACTTTATTACCATCTGAGTAGGTTATAGATGGGTAATCACGGCTTTGATACCAATCCTCTATGGCTTCACTCTTCTCAGCAAGTCCTGGAGCTAAAGGGTTTCTCCGTCGCTTCGGGATATAATCTTTATTTAAGTAAGCATCAATTACCATTTTTCTCCTTTCAGCAGGCAGTGTAGCTGAAAGTACAATAACAGGCAATCCATATGCGCCAAGCCAGTTTAATATACGTTTCAAATACTGACTCATGTATGCATCATAAGCATGACATTCATCTATTATTACTACTTTCCCTGTCAGTCCCAAATGGCGCAGCATAACATGCTTTTGTTTTAAAGCCGCAAGCAAAAGCTGATCAATAGTACCTACAACAAAGTCTGCAAGTAATGCTTTTTTCTGTCCCTCAAACCACTGATGTACAAATGCACTGATTTCTTCATCTTCACCAATGGCTGAACTACCCTGTAGAAATCTTAATGACTGTATTTCCTGATTGAATTGGGCTTTGCTGTGAGCCAGCTCAATTGTATGTAATTCATTAGACTCTAATTTTTGTATCCATTTTATAATGCGCGGAAGGATTCCATCGGAAGTTGCTTGTGTGGGAAGAGCAAAAAACACACCTGACCTGTTTGTTTTATTGGCAAATATTTCGGCGCATACCAGAGCCGCTTCAGTTTTTCCTGAGCCCATAGGAGCTTCCAAAACAAGTATTCCAGGCTTATTTATTGCTGCAGCTGCTTCTTTCACCGCCACCTGCATACTATTTGGTTTTTTAAAACCAAACCGTTCTTTATATAAATCTATACTTATCCAGTCATTGCCTGATTTCCAAGGATAAGAAAGGGACAGGATTTCCCATGCTTCTTCTGCACGCATTTCATCATACAATAGTTCTGTCAAGTCTTCTAAGCGTATATATGGAAAATATGATTCATTACTAGCGATCCAATCTGCCATTATTATTAATGCACTTAACAGAACCTGTGATCTCAAATCCATATTTGGAATCTCTTTAATATCGGAAAAACCTGCAGTTTCCAGTGCAAAGTTTAGTAACTCAGCCTGAACAGCAGACCATTCTTCTTTTCCTTCACTTTCCAGATAATAATTAAAGGCATAAGTTTCATATCCTCCTGATGAAAGCAAAGCAGGAGGCTTCCCATGATGTGAACCCAAAGCAACAGCTATAT
>JAAZHD010000493.1 GCA_012510895.1 Clostridiales bacterium | reverse complement strand
CTTTCCCGCAGCATGGATAAGTCTTCCTTCGAAACAGTCTGACTGGGGGCAACCACAATACTGTCTCCTGTATGTATGCCGACAGGATCAATATTTTCCATATCACATACGGCAATTGCTGCATCAGTATGGTCGCGCATAACCTCAAATTCAATCTCCTTCCAGCCCTTTACGCTTTTTTCAATAAGCACCTGATGAATCGGGGATAAATCCAGGGCATTTTTAATAATCTCACGGAGCTCTTTTTCATTCTCTGCGAAGCCGCCTCCCGTTCCTCCCAGGGTAAAAGCTACGCGCTGAATTACAGGATAGCCGATTTTCTCAGCTGCCTCAACGCCTTCTTCAACTGTATGGGCAATTATACTGGGCAGAACCGGTTCATTTATTCTCTTGCAAAACTTCCTGAAAAGCTCTCTGTCCTCTGCCCTTTCGATACTGTATGCGCTGGTGCCAAGGAGTTCAGTCCGGCATTCGTGGAGTACTCCGGTTTTTAACAGCTCCATGGCAAGGTTTAACCCCGTCTGACCCCCAATGCCCGGTAAAAGTGCATCCGGCCTTTCACGTCGCACTATTCGTGCAGCGTATTCCAAAGTAAGCGGTTCCATATATACCCTGTCTGCTATGGAAGTATCCGTCATGATTGTAGCAGGATTTGAATTTAATAGTACAACCTCATATCCCTCTTCCTTCAGTGCAATACAGGCCTGAGTACCTGCATAATCAAATTCTGCAGCCTGGCCTATGATAATAGGCCCGGAACCGATAACCATTATCTTCTTAATATCTGTTCTCTTAGGCATTATTTACATCCTCCCAAACAATTTTACCTGCCACCATGGTAAAGAGGCATTTACCGTTTACCTTATATCCGTCAAAGGGAGTGCTTTTACCCATGGACATAAAATTATTACTGTCTATTACATATTCTGCCTCAAGATCATAAACAGTTATATCGGCTCTTCCGCCTTCTTTAATACCATCAGCGGCCGGCAGGTTAAATCTTTTTTTCGGAGCAAGGCTCATTCTTTCTATAAGTGTTTCCAATGAAATCTTACGGGTTTTTACCAGACCTGAATATAGTATGGGAAATGCACATTCCAGACCTGTAATACCGTTTAGACTATCCCTCAGCCCTCCGCTCTTTTCTTCCTCAGAGTGGGGGGCATGATCAGTTGCAATCATATCGATTGTTCCATCCTGAATGCCTTCCACTAAAGCAAGCATGTCATCATAGGAACGTATGGGCGGATTCATTCTGAATCTGCCTTCATCTCTTAAAAGTCCGTCATGAAGAAGCAGATAGTGGGGTGCCGTTTCACATGACACATCAAGCCCCTCTTCTTTTGCCCGGCGAATAAGCTCAACCGATTCCTTGGTAGAGATATGGCAGACATGGTAAGCACAGCCTGTTTCCCTTGCCAGGGCTATATCCCGCTTAACCTGGCGCCACTCACTTTCCGACGGAATTCCTATGTGGCCGTGCTCCTTAGCATAGGCTCCTTCATGAATGTAGCCTCCATAAAGCAATGTATCGTCTTCGCAATGAGCTGCAATGACCTTGCCCAGGGCTTTGGCCTTTTTCATGGCCTCATGCATTATATTGTCATTTTGCACACCTTTTCCGTCGTCTGTAAATCCAATCACGTCATCAGCCATACCTTCCATATCAGACAGCTGTCTTCCTTCTTCACCCAGGGTTATGGCTCCATAAGGATAAACAGCAACGACGGCATCTGAACGGATTTTTTCAAGCTGCAATCTCAAATTTGATACACTGTCCGGTACCGGTTTAAGATTGGGCATGGCTCCGAGGGCTGTGTAGCCGCTTCGGGCAGCCGCAAGAGTACCGCTTTTAATAGTCTCCTTATATGAAAAACCCGGTTCTCGCAGATGAACGTGTATATCGGCGAAACCGGGAAAGATATATTTATTGAAAAAATCGAAGACTTGGATTTCAGTGGTTTTGGGGATAAATTCCCTTATTGTTTTGATGATGTCTCTTTCTATTAGCAGATCCAGCTTGGAAAAGGTATTGCCTGTATATACAAAAGCATTTTTTAATAGATAGCTCATAGTACCCCTCCAGCACACTCTAAGATTCACTGCTAATAATATACCGACTGGTCTTTTAATTGTCAAGAAGTAATTTGCAGTTGGTATTGTAGAACCGCTGTTTCTGATATATACTATGCTGGTGTAAAGCAAATAAAGAAGGGAATATGCTGCATATGGAACATGAGTTAAAAACACAGAGCAAGGGACTTTACAAGTGGGTACTTAAGCTGGCTGCACCAATCGCTCTTCAAAACATTATTACATATTCGGTAACACTTGCTGACAATCTTATGGTAGGATCCCTTGGCGAGCTGGCACTGTCCGGGGTTTATACAGCTCTCCAGCTGCAGAATATACTGCAAATGCTGGTAATCGGTTTAGCTGCCGCCATGTCCATCCTTTCAACCCAATACTGGGGAAAAAGAGATACCGACAGCATGAAAATAATTATCGGAATTGCTTTAAAGTTGAGCACTGCTGCAGGTCTGCTTTTTCTGCTGGCAACACTGGCTTTTCCTGAATCAATTCTTCGTTTGTTTACCAACGATAAAGCGGTAATTACAGAAGGTTTAAAATATATGAAGTATATCCGCTACACCTATATTTTGTTCTGTATCACTCTGTGTCTGATTGCAGCCT
>JAAZHD010000492.1 GCA_012510895.1 Clostridiales bacterium | reverse complement strand
TCCAGGCTGACCCTTTTATAATAGCAGGAGCAGCCAAACTCTCGATTCTGGTAATTGTATAACTGCCTTCCATAGCACTGGCATTTGCAGCTGCGGTCACGTATTCTTCAGCACTGGAGGTTGCGCTGAAAGTCTTATATGTATTTGATGAGAGCATATATGTATCAGTTTTCAATACGTTGAATAATTCATCCTGGAACGCCCTAAGAAGATTGGTTATATCCCTGTATGCCTCTTTACGCCACTCAACCAGCTGCCTCTCTTGCTTTATCCTGTCCACCTTCATCTGCTCGACCCGCATCAAATCCTGGATAATGGAATCCACATCAAGGCCGGAGGCCAATCCACCTATGCGAAGCCTGCCGCTGGTATACGCGTCATAGCTGGAATCTATAGGCATGCTTTCACCCCCAAATCTCTCGTACACACCAACTACATCCTGTTTTCATGTTTGTCGCACAACACTGTCATTGTTCTTGGCATTCCTTACATCTTCTCGTTTCCATTACACCTATATCTTTGATTCTTTACAATTGCTTCAACGCTCTTGCTTCACACCTTCTCATCCACAATTAACCCGGCCAGTTCCCACAGCTTTGCAATCAGGTTAAGTATCTTCTCAGGAGGAATTTCGTGTATTATTTCGTCAGTTGTTGTATCTATAACCTTTACCATTATGGTATTAGTTTTTTCATGTATGGAATATTCAAAGCGCCGGTTTGTACCCTCAAGTACTTTATTGGCCTGTTTGACGGCCTGCATGATATCATCTTGAGCTATATTTTTACTCAGCGGTTTATCAGTCTTTTGCCTGTTTAAAACATTTTCATCAGATTCTTTGAGACCTACATGTCCAGCTTCAAATTGAACCCTGGATGCCGACTTTACAGTTGTCATTGTAGATACTCCTTCCACACGCATCCGAATTCTCCCTTCCTAATTCAATATCCTCTGGTAGTATTATCGGATAGAAGATGAGAAATCTTTAGGGGACAAAGCGATATATCAATGAAAAATATCTTATTCTGACTTGGTAATACTCTTGATTGTGATGCATATTCTTTCAATATCCTCTATTTTAAGGGAAACCGAACTTGGCAGATTAATACCTTTTAAGCTTACTTCTACTGTCGTCTCTAGCCCATTGTGCCTGCACTCAACATAATTTGGCATAGTATGCACTGGCGTAAAAAAAGGCCTTGTTTCTATTTGTTCATCAAACATCCTTTTAATTAATTCATCTCTTGATATCGGAAATTCATCTTCTATCAGAACTGAATACAACCAGTGAACATGTTGAACATCTTCTTTTTCAACTGGCAGGGTTATTCCTTTAACATCTTTAAGTAGCTCATTATATATTTTAGCATTATCTCTTTATATTTGTATATATTCTTCGATATTTTCAAGTTGAGCACATCCCATAGCTGCTAAAATATTGGGCATTCTGTAGTTATATCCTATTTCCGGATGAAAAAATCCTTTATTCTCTAAAGTAATTTTCGCCTGAGTTGATAAAAATTTGGCTTTTTCCCCAATCTTTTCATCATTAGTAACCAGCATACCACCTGCACCTGTTGTAATCAACTTGTTACCATTAAAACTAAAACACCCCATATGCCCTATTGTACCAGTATACCTATCTCTATATAAGGTTCCTAAACTTTCTGTCGCATCTTCTATAACATAAAGGTTATATTTACCTGCAATCTCCATAACCTTATCCATATCCACAGCATTACCATAAATATGTACAGGCAGTATTGCTTTGGTTTTTGAAGTAATCAGTTCTTCTATCTTATCTGCATCCATCACGAAAGTATCTCTGCATATATCTACAAAAACCGGTTCTGCGCCAACATATTTTACAGCATTAACAGGAGCAATAAATGTCATAGATGGTACAATAACCTCGTCCCCATGACCTATACCCAATACCTTCAAGGCTAAATGTAATGCAGAAGTTCCATTAACCGTTACCACTGCAAATTTAGCTTTCACAAAATCTGAAAAATCCCTTTCAAACTTGTCAACATAACTTCCAACTGATGAAACCCAATTGGTATCCAGGCATTCTTTTATATACTTCCATTCATTCCCTCTAATTTCAGGTATACAGAGCGGTACCATATCATTCCTCCCATTTATAATTTTCATTCAGCTTTCACGAAAATTACAAAACTATAAGTCCCATATAATTTGAAGCAAAATCAGATATTGTAAATATCATTTTTATAGTATCTATAGTTTTCTTTCATCCAACTAATTGTCTCCATTAACCCATCATATAAAGGATATTTTGGTTCCCAGCCGGTTAACTTTTTGATCTTTGTGTTATCTGCCCAAAGTCTATTAACTTCACTTTTCTCTGGTCTGATTCTTTGTTCATCACATATAACCTTTACATCAATACCCATAAGGTTTATTATTTTTTTAGTTAAATCTCCAATTGATATTTCATAGTTAGAGCCTGCGTTAATCACTTCACCTATTGTATTATCTGCTTCAGCAACTTTTACAAATGCCTCAACAGTATCCTTTACATAAGTAAAATCTCTTGTTGGAGACAAACTTCCCAGTTTAATTTCTTTAACTCCCGATAAAATTTGAGCTATTATAGTAGGTATAACCGCCCTCGCCGATTGCCTGGGGCCATATGTATTGAATGGTCTTAATGTGACAACAGGCAAGTTATAACTCCTATAATAGCTTTCAACCATTTTATCTGCGGCTATTTTTGATGCAGAATATGGCGACTGACCCTGTAGAGGATGGTTTTCATCAATAGGGACATATTTTGCTGTTCCATAAGTTTCAGAAGTAGAGGTATGAATAAACTTTTCGATTCCAAATTCCCTACACGCTTCCAAAATATTCACTGTACCTTCTACATTTGTTTTTACATAAGCCATGGGTGACACATATGAATATGGTATCGCAATTAAAGCTGCAAGATGAAAAACAATCTCTTGACCTTTTATTATTTTTTTCATACCATCATATTCCCTGATATCTCCCGTTACAACGATAATATTATCTCTTATATTTTTATCAAACGTATCTATCCATCCCCAATGGTTAAAAGAGTTATATTGTGCCAATGCTGTTACCTGTGCACCAAGTTCAACCAATCTTTCCGTGAGATGACTGCCAATAAAACCTTCTGCACCTGTCACCAAAACTTTTTTATTTTTCAGTTCCATATTATCTTCTCCTTTAAGCTATAGTTGTTTAGTTTTTATGACTCTTGCTGGTACACCAACAGCAATGCTATTATCAGGTATATCATCAATAACAACAGCCCCTGCTCCTATCGTAACATTATTACCTATCTTTATTCCCTGGATTATTGTGCTTCCAATTCCGATATGTGAATTTTTTCCTACTTTTACTCCTCCCCCAAGAACCGATTTAGGTGATATATGCGTATTATCCTCAATAACACAATCATGTTCAATAACGCTGGAAGTGTTTATTATGCAATTTTTCCCTATATAAGCCGATGGATTTACTACTGCACCGGGCATAACACATGTCCCTTCTTCTATTGAAGCATATGGCGAAACTATTGCATGCCTATGTATTAAAACTGGTATTTTAAATCCAATTTCTTTCAATCTGTAATATATCTTTTCTCTTGTTTGAATATTATCAATGGCTCCTATACAAATAAAGGCATAGTCCACACCGTTATTCCTCAGGTCCTTTAATATTTCATCATCACCAATTACTGGTATTCCTAAAATACCTTGACCTATATTGTGTTTACCTGTTATACCTGTAATTTCGTA
Organism: Clostridiales bacterium; assembly: GCA_012510895.1. GTDB lineage: Bacteria > Bacillota > Clostridia > Caldicoprobacterales > DTU083 > JAAZHD01. Next base: position 2,535 of record JAAZHD010000492.1, on the reverse strand, counting down.
TTCGGCTATACTCCTTATTATATCAATAATTACCTTACAATGGCCTCCTCCACCGACAAGCACTATTTTTTTCATGATATCACCTAATTTTTCAAAATCTTTCTCTAACAAGCATAAATGCCTCTGCATATTCCACTCCACAGGAAGCACCCCTAAATCTGGCCAACGATGCTATATTATCTAAACTTCGAGGTAATGGTGGTATTTGTAGCTCTGATTCATAGATTTTCATAATCTCAATTTTCTCGTTAATGTAGTCCGTAATATCACTGTAAACATTAGGTATAAATATGTTTTCGGGAAAACCAGGAGCCATTTCTGTTTCTGAAATACATTCATACATTAAAATCCTTTTAATAAAAGGATATCTAAAACTTTTCACACAACTCATAATAGCCTTAGCAGCTACTTGATGGTCTGTGTGTATATCACCTCTATTGTTCATATATATAATTTCCGGCCTTATATGAGTTATAATATTTGAAATATTTTTTATTAAATCACTTATATCCACCAGATGCAGTTTAGTAGTTAAATAGCCGAGTTCAAATATATTTATAAATCCATAGCGTTGCGCAACATTTTTTATTTCTGACTTTCTTTTATCTATGAATTCTCTACTAAAGCCCAATTTCTCATCGGCTTTGGTTATTATAAGCCAATACAATTCATCACCATTTTTTTTATGTTTTAATATCGTACCACCACAACCTAATGTTTCATCATCAGGATGGACAGATATTACTAAAACTTTCAAAACCTCACCTCATTATCAATATGTTATTTGTTTATTTAATAACTCAGAATTTATTGGCGTACTCAATATTATGTCTACAATACGTTTAGAACTATATCCATCCCCATATGGGTTAGAACAATTCTTGCAAATTCTAATAAACTCTTTATCATTTATTACTTTATTTATAGCTTCCTTTATTTTTTCCTTATCATGTGGAACAAAAATTATATTTTCCGAATGCTGTCTTTGTTTCTGTCTACTTCCTATATTTACCACAGGTAATCCTAAAAATGGAGCCTCTAAAATACCCGCACTGGAATTACCAAGTAATAAAGCAGTTTTTCTTTGAAGATTCACAAATATATCCCTCGGTAAGGTTTCAAATGCTTTGATAAAATCAAATTTTTTTTCATACTTTTTTATAACCTGTATCATTCCATAATTTCCTGCATCTGCATTAGGATATATAACGATAGTTTTATAACCTAGTTCAGATATCGCTTCCATAGTTATTTCCATTTGTTTTTCTGCTAACTCTACCTCTGAACTTAATGGATGTTTAATCAACAAAATAAAAGGTTCATTTTCTTTTATATTAGTACCTAGTTTACCATTTATATAATCTAAACCCAAATATGGTTGTTTCCTTATCGAATCTAAAGCAGGATTCCCAACAACATGCACTCTCCATGGCTCTTCACCCATTTTTATTATTCTTTCACCATTTTCCTTTGTAGTAGGAAAATGTAAATGAGCTAACTTAGTAACCGCATGCCTAATTGAATCATCTATATTCCCAACCACCCTATCCCCCCCGCAAAGATGTGCAACAGGTATATTTAAATATGTGCCAACTATTGCAGTTGTTATACTTTCCTCCCTATCTCCCAAAACTAATAACCAATCAGGCTTTTCTCTTGAGACAATATCTGTTAAACCCATAATTTGTATACCAACAGATTTACATCTTCCAGAAAGTTTATCAGAGGATAATAAGGTTTCTAATTTTATAATATCGTATCCATCTTTTTCTATTAACTTATATGTGTTCCCGTAAAGAGGTGACAAATGTGCACCTGTTACTATAGCTTTAAGTTCAACATTTTTTCTAGATAAAAACTCCTCAAATACTGGTTGTAAAATAAAATATTCTGAACGTATACCTGTAATAGCTAGTATCTTCAACACGCATTTCCTCCTCTATAACAAGTCTGCTTCATCTATTATTAGATCTTCATAATGCCTAAACACATATTTCCCATATGTTATATTTTTAGGTACATATTCTGTATCTTTGTAAAAACATTCTATTGCATGAAACCAATTATCTGAAGCAGCAAAGGATAACGAAACTCCACCGGCCATTCTGGGATTTATTTCAATAAAATTATATTCATCCCCATCCACAAAGCATTGGATATTTATTATACCTATTGGTTTAAGCTTTTCTATAATTTTTTTTACATAATTTATTAAAGTCTCATTATATACTGTTTTACCGATTATTGAAACTCCAGATTCAGTTTTAATTCTTTTTCTTGGAATAATATAAATCGGATTGGATTTTAAATCACACAAAACATCAACAGTATATTCTTCTCCCTTAACTATTTCCTGCGATATATATCCTTCACCATTAAAATTTTTGGGCAATACAGTATTATAGTAAATTCCACTACTTCCTCTCCCAATTCTGGGCTTCAACAATGGAAAATCATCTTTCAAAGAAGTTCGAGGAGTAGGTATTTTATTTTCATTAAAAAATTTATATGTTCTCCATTTATCTACACAAATCT
>JAAZHD010000059.1 GCA_012510895.1 Clostridiales bacterium | reverse complement strand
CATGACTGGTGAATCAAACGGGACTCACTGTCTATTACAGACCACAATTCTTCCGTAATATGGGGAGCAACAGGATTAAGCAGTATAAGCAGAATTTTCATATCCCCTTTGCTGACTCTGCCTGAGGAATAAAAGTCGTTTACCAGGGACATCATGGCAGCTATGGCCGTATTGTATTTTAAGTTCTCATAGTCTTCACTGACCTTTTTGATGGTCTTATGAATGGCAGCTTCAAACTGAGGAGAAATCTTTTCCTCATCCGTCAGAAGTTCCTGAAGTCTCCAAACCCGGTCCAAAAAGCGCCTGCATCCCTTCACGCCATTGGTTGACCAGGGAACGCTTCTTTCAAAGTCACCGATAAACATTTCATAAAGCCTCAGGGTATCTGCACCATATTCTTCAACGATGTCGTCAGGATTGATCACGTTTCCCCTGGACTTGGACATCTTTTCATTATTCTCTCCCAGTATCATGCCGTGGGAGGTGCGCTTCTTGTAAGGCTCCGGTGTCGGGACTGCGCCGATATCATACAGGAACTTATGCCAGAAGCGGGAGTATAAAAGATGCAGGGTGGTATGTTCCATACCGCCGTTGTACCAATCCACCGGCAGCCAGTATTCCAGTTTATTCCTGTCGGCAAAAGCTTCCTTGTTGTGAGGATCCACATATCTCAGGAAGTACCAGGATGAACCGGCCCATTGGGGCATGGTATCTGTTTCCATCTTAGCAGGACCTCCGCACTTGGGACAGGTGGTGTTTACCCACTCTGTAATATTGGCCAGGGGTGATTCCCCGGTATCAGTTGGTTCATAGCTTTCAATTTCAGGCAGCAAGAGGGGTAATTCGGATTCCGGAATCGGGACCCAGCCGCAGGAGGGACAGTCAACCAGGGGAATCGGCTCTCCCCAATACCTTTGACGGGAAAATACCCAGTCTCTCAGCTTATAGTTTACCTTGGCCCTTCCTATTCCTTTTTCCTCCAGCCATTTTATCATGGCATCTATGGCTTCACTTACCTGCATGCCGTTCAGGAAACCGGAATTAACCAGTACTCCTTTTTCTATATCCGTATAGGCTTCTTCTTCTATATTCCCGCCGGCAACAACTTCCACAATGGGAAGATTAAAAGCTTTTGCAAACTCCCAGTCCCTGGTGTCGTGACCGGGAACTGCCATAATGGCTCCTGTTCCGTATGTCATTAATACATAGTCAGAAACGAAAATTGGAATTTTTTTGTTGTTGGCAGGATTTACAGCCTTGATTCCCTTAATTTCAACACCGGTCTTTTCTTTAGCCAGTTCCGTACGCTCAAAGTCGGATTTCTTATTGGCCTGCTCCCGGTAGGCTAAAAGCTCATCCATATTGGTAATCAGGTCTTTCTGCTCTTCCAAAAGAGGATGCTCAGGAGCTATGACCATATATGTAGCGCCGAAAAGCGTGTCCGGCCTGGTAGTGAAAACCCGCAACATGCTGCCGCCGTCAACTTCAAAGTCCACCTCGGCACCTGTGGAACGGCCTATCCAGTTTCTCTGCTGAATCTTTACCCGCTCGATAAAGTCCACTTCATCAAGATCATTCAGCAGTCTTTCTGCATACTCGGTAATTTTCAGCATCCACTGATTTTTTACCTTGCGGACAACCTCGCTGTGGCAGCGTTCACAGGTTCCGTTAACCACTTCTTCGTTGGCCAGTCCTACCTTGCAGGAAGTGCACCAATTTATGGAAGCTTCTTTTTTATAAGCCAGTCCTTTTTCAAATAATTTTAAGAAAATCCATTGGGTCCATTTATAGTATTCAGGATCCGTAGTATTAACCTCCCGGGACCAGTCAAAGGAAAAGCCCAGGGATTTTAACTGCTTCTTAAAGTGTGCTATATTTCTTTCCGTTACTATTCTGGGATGAATTTTATTTTGAATCGCATAGTTTTCGGTAGGCAGGCCGAAGGCATCCCATCCAATGGGAAATAATACGTTATAACCCTGCATTCTGCGTTTCCTTGCCACTATGTCAAGTGCGGTATAGGGTCTGGGATGACCAACGTGGAGCCCTTGTCCGGAAGGGTATGGAAATTCGATCAAGGCATAGTACTTGGGCTTTGTCATATCATCTCCGGCACAAAATGCGCCTTCTTCTTCCCATATTCTCTGCCATTTCTTTTCAATTTCTTGTGGATTATAGTCTTTCATTTTACACTTCCTCTTCTCCTGAAAACTCTTATTGATTCTGGCTAAATCCAGCTAAAGCAGAATAATGCTGACAATTGTTACTCATTATATCAAAAAACCGCAGAATAAATCAATAGCCGTCAAAACAAAGTATGCTTAAGTAAAAACCCCCGATCCGTTTACTCACAAACCGAGGGTTTATATGTGCTTAGTCAGGTATAATTATAACCGGATTGGTTATAATTACTCCTTCCATTCCTTAAGTCTCTCTTCCAGTGCATCAAGCTGCTTAATCAATTCATCCGGAAGTTTTTCTTCCAGGGTTTCATAGTATTTCCTAATGGAAGCAACTTCATTAAGCCATTCATCTTTATGAACAGTGGTCAGCTCTTTCATATCTTCTACGCTGACATCCAGTCCTTCAGTGTCAATGGCATCAGGAGTAGGCATATTCCCTATGGGAGTTTCTACTGCCTTGCCGTCACCGGATACCCTTTCAACTATCCATTTCAGAACACGGCTGTTTTCACCGAAACCGGGCCACAGCCATTTTCCGTCCTTATCCTTGCGGAACCAGTTTACATAGTACAATCTGGGCAGCTTGTCAGAATCTGATTTTGTTCCGATATCCAGCCAGTGCTGCAGATAATCGCTGATGTGGTAGCCGCAGAAGGGCAGCATTGCAAAGGGATCACGACGAACCTGACCTATTTTGTCGGAAATTGCAGCAGCAGTAATTTCAGAACCCATTATGGAGCCCATAAAAATACCATGATTCCAATCGAAACTTTCGTGTACCAGAGGTACAGTTGTAGGACGACGTCCGCCTACCAGGATAGCAGAAATCGGCACGCCGTTCGGGTCTTCCCATTCAGGAGCTATTGCAGGGCATTGGCTTGCAGGTGCTGTAAAACGTGCATTTGGATGAGCTGCAGGTCTGCCGCAACCCGGTGTCCAGTCGTTGCCCTGCCAGTCAATCAGATGATCCGGGGGCTCGGTTCCGATGCCTTCCCACCATACATCACCGTCATCAGTCAGAGCTACATTGGTGAATATAGTGTTCTTCTGTATCGTGAGCATAGCATTGGGGTTGGAATTCATGGATGTACCCGGAGCTACACCAAAGAAACCGGCTTCCGGATTGATGGCATACAGACGTCCGTCTTCGCCGAATTTCATCCAGGCAATGTCATCGCCGATGGTTTCAACTTTCCAGCCGGGAATTGTGGGAATCAGCATAGCCAGATTGGTTTTGCCGCAGGCACTCGGGAATGCACCTGTAATATACTTTTTGTTGCCATTGGGATCGGTCAGGCCAAGAATCAGCATATGCTCGGCCAGCCAGCCTTCTTCACGAGCCTGTACGGACGCTATGCGGAGGGCAAAGCATTTCTTGCCTAACAGTGCATTTCCGCCGTAACCGGAGCCATAAGACCAAATCATCTTATCTTCAGGGAAATGGCTTATGTATTTCTGCTCCATAGGTGCACAGGGCCATGTGGAATCTTCCTGACCCTCTTCCAGAGGTGCTCCTACTGAATGCAGGCATTTTACAAATTCGCCGTCTTCTCCCAATACATCCAGAACAGCACTGCCCATTCGGGTCATAATGCGCATATTAACAACAACATAAGGACTGTCGGTAATTTCAACACCTATTTTTGAAATGGGCGAACCAATAGGACCCATGGAAAATGGAATAACATACATGGTTCTGCCCTTCATGCAGCCCTTGTATAATTCCAGCATAGTTTTCTTAAGTTCATCAGGATCAACCCAGTTATTGGTCGGGCCTGCGTCTTCCTTACGTTTTGAAGCAATAAAAGTCCTTTCTTCAACACGGGCAACATCAGAAGGATGGCTGCGGAACAGATAGCATCCCGGCCTCTTTTCCTGATTAAGCTTAATCGCCATTCCGGAATCAACCATCTCCTGGAAAAGACAATCATTTTCTTCCTGGGAACCGTCACACCAGTGAATCTTGTCCGGCTTGCACAGGTCAGCTACTTCATTAACCCATGCCAGTAACTCTTTGTGCTTGGTCATAATACTCTCTCACCACTTTCTTTAGTTTTAGATATAAGAGTTTTAATGCAAATCTAAATTATACATTAAAAACATCCAGGCAAATATAATATAACGGTTAGTTTTGCATCCTTAATTGTTAAGAGAACGTGTCGAACACATGCAAAAATAAACCTATCTTATGTTATATCACAAATTTTGCGTTATTGTTACAAATATCTCAGAAAAAATCACATCATTTATCATCTGAACAAATATATAAATATATAGTTATATAAATATAGTGTATGATAAAACATGTAACTATGTCAATAGTTTAACAATGTAGGTCCGTCATCGACGAAAAAAGAAATGAAAGAAAAAACACAAAAAACCGCCGGCAGAATGTATCCGTCTTACCGGCGGTCATAATACAACTTAAGTTAAATCGATTAAGGTGCAGGCTCCGACGTGGGTGCCTCAGTAGGTTCCTGTGTGGGATCGGACGTCGGTTCCTGAGTAGGTTCCTGTGTAGGAT
>JAAZHD010000491.1 GCA_012510895.1 Clostridiales bacterium | reverse complement strand
TATATGCATCCTCTACAGTCCTTTCTAATAACTCATTGCCTACGATTGTGTTCAGAATAATCCGATTCTTGAGTTCCTGTATAATCATATTGTCATCTACACAGATTTTTACAGATAGAAATTTCTCCGATTCTCCACGATTTATGGCTAATATGCGATGAGGAACTATACTATGAATTTGTTCACTATAATCATAATACATATTATAAACTGAATCTTTTTCTCTCATTGCTTTAGTTTTTAATATTCCGTGCCTTAATGTATAATCCCGTACAAACTTTCTATATTCTGCATTATCTGAAATCCTTTCTGCAAGGATATCAAGAGCCATTCCAATTGCTGCTTCTACTGATTCTACTTCTTTATTCGGATCAACAAAATTCATTGCATAATCCTCTATCCGCCCCCTTGGTTTATCCTGTCTCCATATCATATCAGCGAGAGGTTCCAGGCCTTTTTCCATAGCTATAGCTGCTCGGGTTCTTCTTTTAGGTCGGAATGGTCTATAGATATCTTCCAGTTCAGTTATTGTTTTCGCATTTTGAATCTTTAAATGTAATTCAACAGTCAGTTTTCCCTGCTCATCAATCCTATTTATAATTTCCTGTTTTCGATTTTGCAAATTGCGCAGATACACCAATCGTTCCTGTAAATCTCTTAATAAACAATCATCCAATCCACCGGTAACTTCTTTTCTATATCTAGCAATAAATGGAATAGTGCTTCCTTCATCTATTAATTCTATTGCATTTTTCACTTGTTCTTCTTTTATCGCAAATTCTTTCGCTAGAAGCCATGAAATATTCAGCATTTTCTGCCTCCATATAATTTTCTTCTATATATATAATTTCCTTTCAAAAAGCTTATCACAAATGACCATGTCAGAAAAGGGAATAAATTGTTGACAATAAATCTTCATGTATGTTTATAATATCAATAAATTACCGCTCCGTAATATGAATGGCGGAGTAAAAAAATTGCAGAATACCGGAGGAACTTTAATGCAGCACTATTTCACAAATAAAACAAACTTTTATGGAAATACTACTCCACAGGAATTGATAAAAGAGTATGGCAGTCCTTTGTATGTATATAATGAAAACATCCTGCGCCAAAGATGCAAGGACATGGTAAACTTTATACCTTACAAAAACTATAGAGTAAATTATTCGACAAAAGCCAATGCAAATCTGGAGCTTCTTAAGATAATCCGTGAAGAAGGTCTGGACGCTGATGCCATGTCTCCAGGAGAAATACATGTTTTACTGTCAGCTGGTTTTTTGCCTGAACAAATTTTCTATATAGGCAATAATGTTTCAGCGGAAGAAATGATGTTTGCATACAATAAAGGAATAACAGTCAGTATTGATTCCCTATCTCAATTAAAAAAATTCGGGCAGCACAATCCTGGTGGGAAGGTAGCAGTTAGGATAAATCCAGGACTTGGAGTTGGGCATCACGAAAAGGTAATAACAGGCGGCAAGCATACAAAATTTGGAATAAACAGCGACCTTGTGCCTGAAATAAAGAAACTGCTCAAAGCATATGAACTGAAGTTGGTTGGCATAAACCAGCATATAGGGTCATTATTTATGAATGGGGAGCAATATTTTAAAAGCATAAAGGAAATATTAAAACTCGCAGAAGAATTCGAAGATCTTAACTTTATTGATATGGGTGGGGGGTTTGGAATTCCATACAAAAAACAAGATGGTGAAGAACCATTGAACTTAAAAGTTCTTGGCGAAAAGATAGGAGACTTACTGAACAAGTGGGCTTCTCTAAACAATCCAAATATCCGTTTTATATCTGAACCTGGAAGATACATAGTAGCAGAATGTGGCGTATTATTAGGCACAATCCATGCAAAAAAGAAAAATAACGGTATTTGTTACACCGGAACCGATATTGGTTTTAATGTCCTTGCACGTCCAATGTTTTATGGCGCATGGCATGATATTGAAATATACCCGCTTAATGGTGGTGTAGTGCCCTTAGCTATGGAAACTGTAACTGTAGTCGGTAACATTTGTGAAAGTGGTGATATTATAGCTGCCAACAGGCAGCTGCCATTACATAAAGAAGGAGATATTATAGGAATAACCGATGCCGGCGCTTATGGCTACTCCATGTCATCTAATTATAATAATCGTTTGCGTCCCGCTGAAGTGTTAATCCAATCAGATGGCTCACATAGGTTAATCAGGCGTCGGGACACATTAGATGATCTATTACGTAATTTTACTGGCAATTGCTTGTCATGCTAGATCATCTGTACTATAATTAGCATATTAATCAGAATACACAGGAGGAACTAATATGAGGACGAAAAAACCGGTTATCATCATCGATTCTTGTACGGACCTTCCCTATGATTTTATAGAAAATTATAGAGTTCCAGTTGTACATCTTACTTTTCATTTTGAGGGCAGGGACAATAAAGATGACTTTTTCCAAAGCTTAAGCAGCAGAACCTTCTACAACGCCTTGCGAAGCGGCAAAGTATCCACCACGTCTCAAGTCAATGCTGATGATTATATCAATATATTTCGTCCTTATATAGAAGAAGGCAGGCCAATTATCAGCCTAACCTTTTCATCTGCCTTAAGTGGAAGTTATAATAGTTCCATATTAGCTAAAAGTATGCTGTTGGATGAATATCCTGATGCTGATATCACTTTAATTGATACAAAATCAGCTTCTTTGGGCAGCGGCCTAATTGCTTGGAATGTTGTTAAAATGTTAGAAAAAGGTGCTTCTAAAGAAGAAATTATCGATTGGGTAGAAAACAATAAGTTAAAAGTAGCGCATTGGTTTACTGTAGATGACTTGAATCATTTAAAAAGAGGGGGCAGAATTACTGGTGCTGCAGCATTCCTAGGCAGTATGCTAGACATTAAACCTATCCTCCATGTAGATGATGAAGGGCGATTAGTACCTGTAACTAAAGTAAAAGGCAGAAAGAAATCTATTCGTGCTTTATTTGAAAAGCTGGAGGAATCTATTATTAATCCGGAAAAACAAACTATTTTTATCAGTCATGGAGATGCAGAAGAAGATGCACAATATTTAGCCGATCTCATTAAAGCTGAATACAATGTACAAGGCTTTATCATTAATAATATAGGACCAGTAATCGGATCCCATTCAGGCCCTGGCACAGTTGCCCTGTTCTTTTTTGCTTCTGAACGATAAATCTTTTTACTTTAAAACAATAAAATAAAGAATTATCAGATGAATATTTCTTAATCAATAATAAGTGCAGTAAAAAATCAGCAGCAATTCATATCCCTATCGATATCAGAATTGCTGCTTTTACTATAAAACTGTTATCCTCTGGGAACACAAATCTTTTGTCCTATCTGTAAATTATCAGGGTCAACATTGGGATTAGCTGCTAAAAGAGCATCCACACTGATATTGAACCTCCTTGCTATACTGAAGAAGGTATCTCCTGCTTGAATGATATATTCACTGGTTCCGCTGGGACAGGTGCCGCCAGTCGATGCAGGAATACATATTATCTGTCCTACTCTTAAACTCATAGGATCGATGCCTGGATTAGCCGCTATAATAGCAGCTACAGTTACATTAAATCTGTTAGCAATTGCAAAAAGTGTATCGCCGTTTCTTATGGTATAATACTGACCTCCGGGACATGCAGGTACACCAATTCGAGGTATACAAATCTGCTGACCAATTTGCAAACGGGTGGGGTCCACTCCTGGATTTGCTGCCATAATAGCAGCTACAGTTGTATTGAAGCGAATTGCCAGTGAATAAAAGGTATCTCCTGCCTGAATGATATATGGCTGTGTACCACTGGGACAAGTTTGAGAAATGCCATATTCACCATACATATATAAAATTCACCTCCAAATGGATATGTTACATTATATGCAATCCATTTGAAGATGTTCGCAACGCACCTTATATTCTATCCTTACCGAATTCTATAAAGCAAGTTATTTTTGTGTTATAGGCATGACCTTAGTATTGTAATATTCTAGGAACGTATAATAAATATCATTTTGGAAATGATGAGGGCCATCTTTTTTTATAATTTTCCAATTCTCCTCATGATCCAAGTTTATAATTCCTGTATCAGCAGGATATGTTTTATGAATTTTTGTTACATAACCAACCTTGCAATAAGGAATCATTTTTTTATATATCTCTCCTCCGCCTATGATGAAAATATCATCATCCTTGAACAAAGAAAGCAACGCGAAAAGCTCCGTAAAAGAATGACAAATCAAACTGGGTTCAATGAAAAAGTCTTTCTGTCTGGTTAAAATAATATTGATTCTACCAGCCAAAGGTTTTTTCCCGGGAAATGTACTTAATGTTTTTCTTCCCAATACGACAACTTTTCCCATTGTTTTTGATTTAAATTGTTTCAAGTCTTCAGGTATAGGCTGAAGCAGCTTTCCGCCTTTTCCAATATTCCAATTTTCATCTACGGCAACTATAAAATTCATACAGTTCCTGCTTTCTTTACTTGGCTATAGGTATATTTTTAATTTGAGGTCCGCATCGATACCCTTCCAGTCTAAAATCATCAACGGTGAAATCATAAAAATCCTTTTTAGTTGGATTTATGACCAATTATGGTGCAAGATATTGTTGACGTTTGATCAATTCCTTAATAAAAGGAATATGTCTGTCATAATTATGCGCATCGGCAATAACATGCACCAGCTCACCAACTTTAAATCCGCTGGCTATGGCAAACATATGAAGAAGAATGGCATATTGACATTCATTCCAGTTATTCGAAAGCAAAATATCTTGTGATCTTTGATTCAAAATAGCATTAAGTCTATCCCCTGTGACATTGAAGGTCATACTATATGCACATGGATAAAGATTCATTTCATGAAGATCACTATGTACATAAATATTAGTTATAATTCTTCTGCTGTACGGATTATGTTTTAAATCATATAGAACTCTGTCAACTTGATCGAATTCCCCTTCTTCATATTTATGTTTAACAGAAAGCTGATAGCCATAAGCTTTTCCGATAGAGCCGTTTTCATCAGCCCATGCATCCCAAATATTACTATTCAGATCCTTGATATTATTTGATTTCTTTTGCCAGATCCAAAGTATCTCGTCTATAGCATTTTTAAAATTTGTTGGACGCAAGGTTAAAATTGGAAATTCTTCTGATAAATCATAGCGATTTACTACACCAAATTTCTTAATAGTATGAGCAGGTGTTCCATCATCCCACACAGGCCTTACTTTTTGTCCTTCTGTGCTAACTCCGTTTTCCAATATATCAATACACATATCAATAAATATTTTATCAGCTTTACTCAACAGTATTCCTCTTTTCCATGGTTTTTTCCTGTATTTGAGTATATCACATCAGGGACTAAAGGTTCAATCAGATAAAAACATCTATCAATATTTCATACTTTTGTTTTTATGCTATGGAGAATTAATGAATACTGTTAAAGCCCAGCTATATAAGCTGGGCTTCTACAATTTTCATTACTAAGAATTATTCATCCTGGAATAAAGCTGTTGATAAATATCTTTCTCCGGTATCAGGCAATAAAGCTACCACAGTTTTACCTTTGTTTTCGTGTCGTTTGGCAATCTGTGTGGCAGCATAGGCTGCTGCACCTGAAGAAATTCCAACTATAAGACCTTCATATTTGGCCAGAGCCCTCGAAGTTTTAAATGCATCTTCGTTTTTAATCTTAAAAATTTCATCTATAATCGATACATTCAGAACCTCGGGTACAAAACCAGCGCCTATACCCTGTATTTTATGGGGGCCTGGTTTCTCTCCGGATAAAACAGCAGAATCAAAAGGTTCTACTGCTATTACCTTCAACTCTGGTTTCTTTTGCTTAATAAACTCAGCAACTCCTGTTATAGTACCACCTGTTCCGACACCGCTTACAAAAATGTCAATTTCACCTTTTGTATCCCTCCAAATCTCCTCTGCAGTAGTTGCTTTGTGAATTGCTGGATTCGCCGGATTTCTAAACTGTTGTGGTATAAAAGAATTCGGTGTCTTGGAAGCAATCTCTTCTGCAGCACGTATAGCTCCATTCATGCCTTCTGCACCAGGAGTCAATACAACTTTCGCTCCTAAAGCTTTTAATAAATTCCGTCTTTCCACACTCATCGTTTCTGGCATAGTTAAAATAAGCTGATAACCTTTCGCAGCACATACAAAAGCCAAAGCTATACCAGTATTTCCGCTTGTTGGTTCAATAATAACAGATCCTTCTTTTATCATGCCCTGATCTTCTGCAGTCTTAATCATGGCATATCCAATTCGATCTTTAACGCTACCAGCTGGATTAAAGTATTCCAATTTGAAAAGTAATTTTGCCTCTAACCCTTCTTTTTGTCCATAATTGACTGCCTCAAGCATTGGAGTATTCCCTATTAACTCAACCAAATTTTTAACAACTTTAGACATCATTTTGCCCTCCTAATATAAAATTATATATAGTACATATAATTGTTTTTTCCATTTAACTTATTATATTCTTCAATCATATCTTCCAAGGTAATTGAATCAATGATAGAATTGATACAATAATCCATTCTGTCCCAAACATTTTTTTTAATACAGAGCTGCATGTTATCATATGGGTTTGTATCATCCTCCTCTACAACTTTCATCTCGCCTTCCAAGGCACGTAATATAGAACCTACCGTAATATTACCAGGATCATCCCCTAATGTATAACCGCCTTGTGCTCCTTTTATGCTCTTTACCAGGCCTGACTTACGAAGTGCAGAAAAAACCTGTTCCAAGTAAGAGACAGAGACATCCTGATTCTCAGCAATGCTGCTAAGTGATACATGACTCCCACTGGAGGTATGTATAGCTAAATCCAACATAGCCCGCAGCCCATATCTGCCTTTTGTAGATATTTTCATTTAACTCACCATCCGGATTATTCCTAGTATTCATATATGTTTAATATGATACTTCTTATGCGCTAAAATGTCAATAGTATTTCTGTTTATTTTACGCTTCCTGAAGCTCCCTGACTCCTAAGAAGTTTTTTCATGCCTGAAGAATACTGTGTAGTTAAGTCAGGCATAACCCAGTAGGCATCTACACCATCCAAACTTTCGACTAAAGCCAAACCATCTTCATATGACAGTAAAAATAGAGAAGTCGATAAAAAATCTCCAACACCTGCATCTTTAGCCACTACAGTTACTGCTCGAAAACTTTTACCCGGCATTAATGTATCAGGATCTATTATATGATGAATTCTATCACCATTATAAAAATAATAACGTTGATAATCTCCGCTGCTGACAACAGAAGCATCATTTAAGTAAAGAACATCCAAAGTAGTTTTTATATCATTTATTAC
>JAAZHD010000010.1 GCA_012510895.1 Clostridiales bacterium | reverse complement strand
GTAAACATATTACAGCCGAGAGTATTTTACCTGATATTTCATTATAATCTGTTGTCTATAGTATCCCGACTAAAAAAGAAAACCATATCCCTAATGTCAAATTACTTATAAAAGAAAAATAGACAAATGTATTATTGTGGTTTTTGTTTTTTGTTCTTCTGTCCCCCAGCTTTTCTTTTAGTTTTCCCAAGCCATCATCTATAATATAGTAGCCTACATGATTGAACTTATCATCTGAATTATTCATGTCTTCTCTTGCACACTCAATTGCCATGACAGCAACATCAATCTCATCAATGTTATATTTTATTGAAAGCTCTTCTATTTTTTGCCGATAGAAATTCCGGGTGGTAAAATCCATTAAAGAATAGATTTTAGCAGGGTCTTGTTTAAGTATTCTATGCAAGATGCTTATCTCTTCATATATATCTTCCCATTTAAGGCTTGAAACTAACCTAAGACTGGTTATCGCATTGCCTATAGAAACTTGATAAGACGCTTGTTCTTGATGGACTTGATTCACAATGTCATCTGCGTTAGTTTGATAAACAGCAAGCTTTCCATCCACCCATCTAATAATTGGCGAAGCATCCACGCCTTCCTCTCTTAGGCGATGCAACAAACGTTCTGTATATGCAGGTTTCAGGTAACCAATTTCTGATTCGTGAGCCTGAATAATTTTACGGAATTCTTCCTGAGGTTTGTTTTCCTCCCTTACCGCCGCCAAACAATTCAGTAGTTTTTCAGCCCACTGTTCTCCCAGTTTACGTAATTGCATAGTCTCATATATATAGATAGCTACCTGCTTAATCCTCTCTAACAGACAAATACGAAGCATGATAGGAAAAGCCCATAATTCTTTACTTGTAAGGGGTGAATACTCCTGATAACCTTCTAAGAAAGCAATAATATTTTCTTCAGTAATCTCACCATAAAGATATTCTGTTATATCGGCAGCAATACTATAAACCCTTGGAAAACCAACATGATTTCCTGTTTTTAAAACAGGAAGTTTACGGTAGTTTTTTTTGTCTAAAGTTAATTGTATCTCCTTAAATTGCTCTTCAAGCAAATAATAGTTATCCAGTAACCATTCCGCCGCTGGGATGATATTACTCTTTGATCTTACTTCTTCATCTGTAAACTTATATGCTTTTTTAATTATTTCATTATCTTCTTTAATTTTGGGGAATTGTATACTAAAACGTCTTTTGGGACCATGGATCTTATGCTGCTTTGCAATTTCCCCAGCATATAATTTAAGTTGTTCCAGATTAGACATAATCATATATACTCCTTTGATTGAATCAATAGCAATTACTATAAAATTTCGCCTTTCGAAAAAAGAATCAAAAGCTTATACAAAGCTTTGATTCTTTTTATAAGGCAAATTATAGTATGCTCTGCCTGAAACCAAATTATTCCTGAACAACTAACAAATTCATATTACTGTATCATATTCATAGGTCTTGAAGGTTCAGAAATTTCGCCTAAAGCCTGACCTGCTTCATTTTGGAAGATATGCCTTGTTGCCAGATCACCAATGCTTATCATACCTACAAGAGCACCATTCTCCAGCACAGGAAGTCTTCTGATTTTATTTGAAGCCATTAATTCAGCTGCTGTCTCAACATCCGTTTCTAATTCTGCCGTAATAACATTTTTTGTCATTACATCCTTTACCATTGTAGTCTTAGGATCTCCATCATTAGCCAGATTTTTAACTACAATATCACGATCTGTTAGGATGCCTATCACCTTTCCGTCTGTCTGACAGACAGGCAGGCATCCAATGTTGTGGGTCTGCATAGATTTAGCTGCATCCAAAATAGTATTTTCAGGTGATAAGGCGGCTACATTAGTGGTCATAATATCTTTAACTTTCAAAATTAATCCCTCCTTTACAATAAAAATGGTCATTCTAGTATTAGAATGACCTAAAGAATAATAACTATTCTTTATACAATATCTTTTTCTTTTTTTATTAGAATCTTTTAGTCAAGTCCATATTAGTGTGTAAATTTACTCGGTTACTAAGCAAGTGTCTAAACCATCTGCACCAAAGCGTTTATGCCGCGAAAGCTGTTGACGATGAGTACATGGCATGTT
>JAAZHD010000490.1 GCA_012510895.1 Clostridiales bacterium | reverse complement strand
TGATATTTGAAGCAGGCAGGCATTTCCGGAACTGCCATGCGTCAACTGTCCTGCCTCTTGAAGACGGCACTGTGCTGGTTGCATATTTTGCCGGTACTGCTGAAGGCAATCCAGACGTAGGCATTTGGCTGTCGCGCCGGGTGAATGGTGAATGGAAGCCTCCGGTGCAAATCGCTAAGACAGAAATGAAGCCCCATTGGAATCCTGTATTGTTTAAAATCCCCGAAGGAATCCGCATAGTGTACAAGGTCGGAGACAGTGTAAGCACATGGAAGAGTCGGACCATGGTGTCCTGGGACCAGGGGGAAACCTGGTCAGAAGAAGTTTTATATCCGGGTCCCAATGATGCCTGCGGCCCTGTACGGAGCAAACCTCTACTTATGAGCAATGGAAGGCTGCTGGCTCCCAACTCTGATGAACAGGGCGGAGAATGGCTTCCCAGGGTGGATGTATCAGATGACTATGGCAGGCATTTTGATCTTTTATCCAAGGTTCCTATAAACCGAACTAACCCGGATGAGCCTGATTATATTGAAGGTGAAGGTGCTATTCAGCCCGCTTTGTGGGAAAGCGTACCGGGTCATATACATATGCTTTTGCGCACTTCCGGCGGTTATATCTTCAGGTCGGATTCAACCGACTGGGGTAAAACCTGGTGTCGGGCATATAACGCTAAACTGCCTAATAATAACAGCGGAATCGAAATTGTATCCCATGGCAGTAATTTGTACCTGATATTAAACCCTGTATCAGGAAACTGGTCTGCCCGCACCCCCTTGGTTATATATAAATCTACAGACAACGGAGAAACATTTTACCACTATAGAACTCTGGCAAGCAGGGTCCTGGATGACAACAACTTTATTGCCGAATTTTCCTACCCTTCCGCCGCTGTTATTAATGACACCTTATATATCACATACACCTATATGAGACGTCAGATTGCTTTTCATGAGATTCCTTTGAGAAATTTTACTTATAAAGATTGAAATATAAGACTTATCGTATGTCAAGGAGGAAGGCCGATGAACACGTATCTGGAAAAAATAGCACATGTACCCCCCTGGGACAACGGAGCGGGTCCCTTGTGGAACCGGGCGTCCAGCATCATTGCCCGCATTGGCGAAGACGTAGTAATATCACTGCCCGTGCTTAACCCGGGAATGACCAATTTGAGCCGGGTTTCCCCGGCCCTTTATGTGAAGCGGGGTGACGCCCAGTTTGTGCGGATGTACCATGACCCGGCCCACTTCACCAGAGAACCTATGCCCATTATGGTCACCCCGGGCGGGGAACTAGTGATGACTGTCAATCCCATGTTGGGTCAGCCCCGGTATGACGGTCCGCGTCAGGGAGATCCCTCCCGGCCCGAAATATTGATCTTTTGTCCTGAAAACGGGTATCAGTCTCCGGTGCGGCAGGTTTCCCGATGGAGCGAGGATTTTACTTTCATAGAGCACTCCTACCGGGGCAGCGCTATTGACCGGGAGACAGGAGAGATGATACTGGTGAATCAGTTTGTAGAAAACGATCAGGGAAAATTTGCATGGACTTACCGGGACACAGAAGGCAATTATCCAAGCAGCGGCCGCCTCACCTTTCCGGTAAGAACTTGTTACGCCCCCATCTCAATTCGGAATCGTCAGGTACATATCGTTGGGGTAAGCGACATACATGAGCCCAACGTGGACTGGAAGAACTATAAATTTCAACATACGCAGCGTGAATGGGATTATGATTTTCGCATGCTGCTGTATAAAACCTGTGACGACATTGCCCTCGGCCGGTTTACTGAAACTATCTGCATAGCCAGTCGGGATGAGACCTGCGGGTATGTGTTTCCCCAGGACATCTATGCAGACGACAATGGTGTCTGCCATGTGCTGTACACTACCCGGCGTATCTGGCATCCCTTTATGCGAGACAGGTTCTTTCCCCATGTAGAATTTGAGTCTACGCTGGAATATGCAGCTGTAAAGAACGGCAGTGTAATACATCGGGCCTTGCTGGATCGAGACGCAGAGGCAGCAGACGGAAAATTCATTGAAACAGAATACTGTGCTTCATTCCAGGAGCTCACCGACGGCAGTATGGTGATACTCTACAGCAAATGGAATTCTCCTGGTCATACCCAGCGCCCGGACGGCTACTACCGCGCTGGCTTGAACAGCCTCGGAGACGCCGTCCCCGTGAAGCTGTCCATTCCGCCGTCAATGTTCTGCCTTGCCGGCCGCCGGAGTGGTAATCGGCCTCGGGATGCGGCGGACGTATTTATTCTGGCAGGGGAGGATGCATATTACGCCTCTGTTCCTATGACCTAACCTGTTTATATTCTTTGCCTGTTACAAACTTTCCTCCCCCAGGGGAGGAAAGTTTTGATTTCCGGATGTATACTTATAAAAACATTTAGTTTCTATTGACAATAAGCAAAACCCTATATATGATAAGATTATCTAACAAACCCCTTTTAAAAGCATCTCAGCTTTGCGGCAATGGCGAGATATTTCACTTCAGCAAGGTTTTTTAACAGATAGAAGGTGTGCCTTCCTCTCGGTTTTTATGATGAAATAAAAAGAAATATAGTAATAACATATAACAAACTATATTAGGCAATAAAAACAACAAATAATCTGTGTATTTAGAATATGAAAGGGGATAGTTAAATGGAGTTTACCACCGAAAGAGTATTGGAGCGGAAGTTGAAGGCAGTAGAGGATGCAATTTATGAAGATGTCCTTGAACTGCCGGTATGGCAAACCAGGCAGGGTTATTATGCAGCCCCTGGAGAATACACGGATTGCGGAGAATGGGAGAGTATTTCTCTGGGAGAGAGGTGGGTTTGCAGTGACGGAACTACCCGTTGGTTTAAAACTACTGTAGAGATTCCGGAAAAATTTGCCGGAAAATATGTAGTACTGGAACTTGATTTCGGAGGGGAAGCCCTGGTAAAGATCAACGGCGTGATCAAATCAGCTCTTACATCCTATCTGGAAAAGAACGAAGCGCAAAGGACACGAGTGGTCCTGCCCGGTATTCCTTCGGCAGGTGAGCGCTTAGAAATAGAAGCGGAGGCAGGGCTTAATTATATGGAATTTGCTGCCTTTCGCCGTCAGGGAATAACCTCCATTGAATATCAGTTTCGCATGGCAAAGATGGCTGTAGTGGACCCGGTGGCAGAGAAATATTATTTCGACATCAAAACAGCCTTTGATGCCGTGATGGCGCTAAAAAGCCCCATCGATAAGCTGGCTGCCGCTAATGTGAGAATTCCTTTTGAAACTACCCGGGTACTGGAAAGCTTTACAAAGGACTCCTATATGTATAAGAAGATTCTGGATGCTGTACTCCATTCCCTTACTGTAGCAGATGCAGATATGGGCAGGGATCTATTGATAAAGTCCATTCCATCAGCTGCCTCAATCCTTAAGGAAAAACTCTCAAAAATACCTCATAATCCCCATGCTC
>JAAZHD010000489.1 GCA_012510895.1 Clostridiales bacterium | reverse complement strand
GAAATTCTGTCTTACCTCAAGTGGAAAATAATTCAGTGATCCTAGCATGGGCAACGTTTTTTACCATGTTAAAGAGCATCCGATATCCCCACTAAAAAAGAGCCCATTCGACGGTGATGTCCGAAAAGAACTCCGGATACAGGTAGAGGCGCCGTTCCACGAACCCGAGAGCGTTGAGCACCATGGCCTTGACGACCTTCCCAGGGGTGAGGTGGTGCTGCCGCGTCGTGGGGATGGCACAGTCTTGCTAGAAGAGGGGGACCACAATATGGGGTACAACAGTTTACTAGTGCCCTGAATTGCTCCTCAGTAGGTAAACGACGACCCTGTTGTCCTGATAGATTTTTTGTTTATTAGCGATAACATCCAACCGGTCTTCAGGGAATAATAGCATAGAACGACTAGATGTTGTATGGACAGGAACACTATTTTTCAATGAGTAATAATCGATGATCACATAGGTTCCGTCTATATTTGGAATAGGATCTTGTTCACCCTCAACAAGTAGCTGAACGTGGCTTGGACTAAGATCGACATATCGTATCTTTAAGTTCTGTTTGTATGCCTCTCTTTGGAGGTACTTCCCCAAAATATTGAAATCGACTATTGTATTTTTATTCTGGTCATGCGCATTATAATACCACTCAAAACTATTTTGAGTATCGCTATAAGTGGTCAGCGAAGCTCTACCTGCATCATTTGAAGCATTTAAGCTTGCGATGCCAATGCAGGACGATATAACTAAAATGATGAGTAATAGAATTATCAGTTTCTTTATTATATTTGATAGTCTACTTGGTTTCATTTTGATTGAACTATATAGACAAAGACCCATTAGTGGAAAGAAAAATGGGACATAATTTAAATCAATTGCATTTGTGTTATAATATAGTACAATGAATATTATCTGGGATAAAATAACCGAGTAGCAAAAGATTCGGCCTATTAATATATTATGCCTATATTCCTTTTCTTTATGAAGAAATGAATATATTAACGGTATTCCAAGTAGAAGCACCGAGCAAATTAGAATAATTATGTATGAATTAAAATACACTCCGCCCCAGAAGTACTCTTTGTAGTTATAAGCATAAGGAACATGAAAGGCTAGTTCCCCCTGAGTTTTCTTAAAAAATAGATTAACTAATTCAAACAAATCAATACGTTCATATGCCACCGAAATATAACCACTACGCCATTGTTGCGAAAATACAATTGTTACAATAATTGATGCAACATAGAAAAGAGCGTTGCTTGAAATTATGCCTCTAAATCCCTGCGCTTTTTCTGGCGTAGATCTCTGTCGGATCGAATAATAAATATAGCCAATAATACCTACCATTAATGTCGATGCAATGAAAAAGAAGATTTTGAAGTGCGCCGTATGCCAATAACACGCTAAACTGAATAACAGAAATATTATGATAAATGAATATACCTTTTTTTTAGGCGCTGCTCTGAATACTTGGCTTAAGGCAAACAAAAT
This sequence comes from Clostridiales bacterium, assembly GCA_012510895.1. Taxonomy (GTDB): domain Bacteria; phylum Bacillota; class Clostridia; order Caldicoprobacterales; family DTU083; genus JAAZHD01. Next base: position 278 of record JAAZHD010000489.1, on the reverse strand, counting down.
AATAAGCGTAATAATTAGTGTTGGTTGCCATACATACATTGGGCTGGATGACGTTGCTAGCCTTAGAATTAAATAAATGGTGAATAATAAAATAATTATTCGATTGAATTCATGATTTCGGACATATTCGCGAGCCACTAAAAAATAGCAAATGGGGATGATTATCATTAACATTGGAGAAAGCATTAACTGGAATGGTGGAATTCCAGTCACATAATGTAATATTAGATACAACGAAACTAAGTTCGGCCAATAAGTTTGTGTTCCTACCACACCTT
>JAAZHD010000488.1 GCA_012510895.1 Clostridiales bacterium | reverse complement strand
TATCAGCCAAACATGCCATGCACTCATTATCAACAGCTTTCACGGCATAAACGCTTATTGTTGTTGGGTGTCTGGCTGGTTGCTGTTTAACAACCGAGGCAATTTACACACTATTTTGGACTTGACTCTTTAATGGAGAATGCAAATAAACTTTTTGTACTTTGGTTGTTTATCATTAGCATTGTGTTATATAATAAAGTTGGAGTATGAAGGTTTGGAGATAGTGAGGATCAGATATTTTTCAGTATGCTGATTAAGGAAGAATGAGAATGGTTTATTTAAGTGTTTTTACGTTTCCAAACGATGATATGGAATTTGACTTTTTCATGAAGATAAAAAGAACATGCTACGATTCGTTTTATCCATTTAGGATATTGTCAAGACATGAATTTGAGAGAATAGATTTTGAACCAATAACAATTTTATATGGGAGAAATGGTTCAGGGAAATCAACGGCATTAAATGTTATAGCAGAAAAGACAGGAGTTCATCGTGATTCCATCTATAATAAATCAAATTTCTTTTGCGATTATGTGGATATGTGTGGGATGCAGCTTGAAACGGATATCCCCAAAAATAGCAGGATTATCACCAGCGATGATGTATTTGATTATATGTTGAATATTCGTTATCTCAATGAAGGAATAGACAATAAACGGGAAGAGCTTTTTGACGAATACCTGGAGTTAAAATATTCCCATTTCCAGCTCAAGTCAATAGCAGATTATGAACAACTTAAAAAAGTGAATGCTGCGAGGCACAAAACCCAGTCACGTTATGTAAGAAGTGAATTGGTGGATAATGTGCGGGAGTATTCAAATGGTGAAAGTGCGTTTATGTATTTTACAGAAAAAATACAAGAAAATGGTCTTTATTTATTGGATGAACCTGAAAACAGCCTTTCTCCAAAACTACAGATAGAGTTAATGAAATTTATTGAGGATTCCGCACGTTTTTTCGACTGTCAGTTTATTATTTCAACACACTCACCATTCCTGCTTGCTTTAAATGGAGCAAAAATATATGATCTTGATGAAAACCCCGTGGATGTTAAAAAGTGGACTGAATTAGAAAATGTACGTTTGTTTTATGATTTTTTCAAGAAAAATGAGAAGAAATTCTAAATGCCATCTAATCAAATTTTACTCAGACATAATAGAATTCATTCTTTTGAAGGAGACAATAAAAAACGATATCATGTAGTTTTCTGTGACAATAGAAAAGCTACGTGCAATAATGGGGGTATTGGGTGGAAAATAATAGAACGAATTTTAGTGAGTTTATTACCATTTATAATGAGATTGATGAGTATATGAGAAGAGAACTGAATCAGGATAAATGGATATCGCACAGTGAGCTTATAAGACGAATGGCAAGGACAAATAAGGTGTTTAAAGCCTATATGGACGATCTTTTGTCCTATGCCCGGCTCCGTAATGCGATTGTACATAATCCGGAAAAAAGAAATGCACATCCAATTGCAGATCCTCATGATTATGTAATAGAAAAATACAAAAAAATACGTGACAGTGTGTTAAGTCCGGCAATAGCACTGGATACAATTGCGGTAAGAAGCGAAAACATATACACTGCAAGCCTTGATGATAAAGTATTAGATGTTATGTTGACCATGAATAAGTATGCATATACTTATGTTCCTATTATTGAAGATGAAAGATTGATTGGCGTATTCAGTGAGAATACGGTATTTTCGTATATAGTTAACACAGGCAACGTTTTATTGGATAAGGATGCAAAGATTAAAGAGTTCTCTAAATTTATCCCCATTGATAAGCATGAAAGCGAATCTTTTGCGTTTGTATCCAGAGGGACTCCGGTAATAGATATTGAGGATATGTTTGCAAAAGAGCTTAGGCAGGGAAAGAGGCTTGCTGTGGTATTTATAACTGATACCGGAGATCCAGATGAAAAGCTGTTAGGATTAATTACTGCATGGGATATAGCCGGGTACAGAGAAGAGTAAGGCTGTCTGTGTCAAACTTGACAAGCCCAGGATATGGATATAGTATAGAAATATAAGCCCTCATCTAAAGAGAGTGATGGCAAATAAAGCAAAAGCTTTAATTAATAGAGGGGGTATGTAAATGGGTACTGCACTACTAGAGGTATTGGAAAGAAAGGAGAGCGCTAAAAAAACCAGAAAGAATGGATTTGTACCGGCTGTCATATATGGAGGAGAGTTTGAACATGGTGAGTCGGTAAAAATCGAGGCATCAAAACTAAACAGGGTTCTAAAAGACAAAGGTACATCATCAAGATTTTTTGTAATGATAAATCAGGAAGAAAAAGAAGTACTGGTCAAGGAAGTTCAGAATGATGCTATAACTGGTCAAATTATTCATGTAGATATGCAGGTTCTGACCGGAGATGAGCAAATAAAAATGAAAGTTCCTGTTATGTTAACAGGAAGAGAAGCATTGGAGAGAAACAATCTAATACTGGAGATTTATAATTCAGAGATAGAAATTTCAGGACCTGCCAATGCTTTGCCTGAATCATTTTCCATTGACGTCAGCAATAAGAATGCAGGAGATACAATTACGGTAAAAGATATTGAACTTACTGGGACTGATATACGTATACTTACTTCTGAGGATGAGACTTTAGCTGTAATTAGTGTTCCTGTACGTACTCAGGATGGTGAAGATGAAGACAATGATGAAAGTGATGAGGGCTCCGAAGATTAATCAATTATAGAACTTAAACGGCACAGCAGTGAGCTGCTGTGCTGTCTTTTATTTTTTGGTACTGCCGGCATAAGCGGTAATCAGGTGCAAAACCTGCATTTACGTTGTTTGAAAGTAAAAAACTTATAAATTTTATTGATATTATAAATGAAATATAATATAATTTTGAGCATAATGATTCATATTTTAACAAACATGCTTCAAGTAAATGTTCATTTCTAACATATAACTAATAATTCTAAATTTGTTAGGAGGACGGAAGAATGGAAAAAAGAGATAGATTTGCCTCCCGTTTAGGTTTTATTTTAATTTCTGCGGGATGCGCAATCGGATTAGGTGATGTTTGGCGTTTTCCTTACATAACAGGGCAATAT
>JAAZHD010000487.1 GCA_012510895.1 Clostridiales bacterium | reverse complement strand
GTTTAGGACAGCGTAATTGTAATATAATTTTAATATTTTGTCAAACATATTTAATAAAGTTTAAAATATGCTACCGCTAAAATAGTATATCTCATAAGAAGAAGTTTTATACCTTGAAAAATTTACAGGCATTTTTCAGTGTAATTTCTGCCAGTTTTTCTGTTTCCATTCCCCGAAGCCGGGCAATTTTTTCTGCAGTCAGGCTTATAAGGCCGGGATCATTGCGCTGTCCTCTGAAAGGATGGGGTGCCAGATAAGGACAATCGGTTTCAAGGAGCAGGCGGCTTAAATCAATATTTTGCGCTACCTGCACCGGTCTGGCAGCATTTTTGAATGTAACCGGCCCGCCCAGTGAAATAAAGAAGCCCATTTTCAGATATGTCTCAGCCATTTCCCAGCTGCCCGAATAGCAGTGCAGCACGCAGCCCTTAAGCCTTGATTTATACTCTGTAAGGATATCCATTGTATCCTTATAGGCATCCCTGCTGTGAATCACTACGGGAAGAGCAGCTTTTATGGAAAGCTCCAGCTGGTCTATAAAGCGTTTTCTTTGGATATCTCTCGGGGAATTATCATAATAATAATCCAGACCTATTTCTCCAATTGCTACCACTTTAGGATGCTGGGCCATTTCAAGAAGAACATCCAGATCAGAATCCTCAATTTCTTCCGCTGTATGCGGGTGCACTCCTACTGCAGCATAAATAAAAGGATACTGCTCCGCCAATTCAACGGATCTGCGGGAAGAATCCATATCAGCTCCTACGTTTACCACATAGGAAATTCCTCTTTCCGGCAGGCCTTCAATTAAAGCCTGCCGGTCAGAGTCAAAGCGTTCATCATCCAAATGTGCATGAGTATCAAAAAACATTATTTCCTCCTATCGAACCCTGGAACCTGAGTCAATTTCTTCAGAAACACCGGCAAGCACAAGCTTCCCTTTATTGTCTGAAGCTGCCAGAATCATGCCTTCAGACAGGATTCCTCTCAGCTTAACCGGCTTAAGGTTAGCAACAATTATCACGCTGCGGCCTACCATATCCTCAGGCGTATAGCTCTCTGCAATGCCTGATACCACCTGACGGGTTTTCCCGCCTACATCAAGGGTTAATTTTAAAAGTTTATCCGTTTTCTTTACCTTTTCAGCTGCAACTACCTTAGCCACCCTCAAGTCAATTTTTGAAAAGTCTTCTATGGTGATTTCAGGCAGGATTTCATCCGGGCTGTCACTATCTTTGTTATCAGAGGTGTCTTTTGTTTCCTCTGCGGAATCCTCAGCCTTTAAGGCCTCCAAAGCATCCCATTCTTTGGCAGGATCCAGCCTTGGGAATATGGCTTCACCTTTGGAAACCTTTATACCGCTTTTAAGCAGACCGAATTCTTTCAGGCTGTCCCAGGTGGTGCCTTCCTGACCTGTCATACCCAGCTGAGAACGTATTTTACCGGGAGTATGAGGCATAAAGGGAGTGATAAGCACGGAAACAAATCGAAGAATTTCTGCCAGATGATACAATACCGTGCCCAGTCTGGGACGATCTTCCTCTGATTTGGCCAGTATCCAGGGAGTGGTTTCATCGATATATTTATTGCTTCGGGATATGAGTTTCCAGATTTCAGCCAGGGCATTGCTGAACTGTAAATCATCCATCAGCTTTTCTACCTTGCCCGGGGTTTCCAGAGCCAGGTTTTTGAGTTCCTGATCCAGTTCATTTGTTTCACCGCAGGATGGTATTGCTCCATCAAAGTATTTTTCTATCATGGCTACGGTGCGGCTTAGCAGATTGCCCAAATCATTGGCAAGGTCTGCGTTGATCCGGTTTATGAGGGCTTCATTGGAAAAGACTCCGTCTGAACCAAAAGGAACTTCCCTTAAGAGGAAATATCTCAGTGCATCCAGTCCGTAGCGCTCTACCAGCATTACCGGATCAACCACATTCCCCTTGGACTTGGACATCTTTCCGCCTTCCAGTATCAGCCATCCATGCCCAAAGATCTGCCTGGGAAGAGGTTCGCCCAAAGCCATAAGCATGGCAGGCCATATAATAGTATGAAAGCGTACAATCTCCTTGCCCACCAGATGAACATCACAAGGCCAGTAACGATGGTATTTTTCCGTATTCTCAGTCATATAGCCGAGTGCTGTAATATAATTGGAAAGAGCGTCTATCCAAACATAGATTACATGCTTATCATCGAATGAAACAGGTATTCCCCATTTAAAAGAAGTTCTGGATACACACAGATCTTCCAGGCCGGGACGGAGGAAGTTATTGAGCATCTCATTCTGCCGTGACTGGGGCTGAATGAACTCAGGATGGGTTTCAATATGTTCTATCAGACGATCCTGATATTTTGAAAGCCGGAAGAAATAAGCTTCCTCCTTAACCAGCTGCACCGGCCTCCCGCAATCCGGACAATTGCCTTCTGCCAGCTGATGCTCAGTCCAAAAGGACTCACAAGGGGTGCAGTACCAGCCTTGATACTAGCCCTTGTATATATCGCCCTGATCGTACAGCTTCTTGAAAATCTTCTGTACCACTGCCTGGTGTCTCTCTTCTGTAGTGCGGATAAAATCATCATAGCTTGCAAGCATCACTTTCCATAGTTTTTTTATGCCTTCAACTATCCCGTCAACATATTCCTTGGGGCTGATGCCGTGTTTTTTTGCTATATTCTCAATTTTCTGCCCATGTTCATCGGTTCCTGTCAGGAACATTACATCATAGCCCGTCATTCTTTTAAAACGAGCCATGGCATCTGCTGCCACTGTTGTATATGAATGACCTATATGCAGCTTATCGCTGGGATAATAGATGGGGGTCGTAATATAAAATGTTGATCTTTCAGACATTTTCACTCATCCTTCCTCATCATAAAGTAAGCCCCTCACTCCTTATAGGGGCGAGGGGCTCGCGGTACCACCCTAATTCGCTTTGGATAATGAAACCAAAGCCTCATTGCAGTGACTAATCATCACCTGATTTGATAACGGAATCTTCCGCAGCAGCCTACTTGCAACAAATCGCTTTCAACTGCTTCACTCCGGGACCATCTTCAGCAACTTTCCCCGCCGCCGGCTCTCACCTTCCCCGGCTCTCTGATGGCAGATTAAAGTTCTTACTCTTCCCTTCACTGTGTTTCAAATATGTAATTATTAGTAGATAATATTATAATCAAAAATAATTGCTTTTGTCAAACTTCATCCAAACCCTTCGCCCGGCATTCCTTCCTAAACTTTAAACAAATTAAATTTTCCCAGACATTACGCTAAGCTGTCCTTAAATAATCTTGCTTAGCTGAGTATATTATCTATGGTTCTCACAACTCCGTCTTTATATACTGCCACAACCGGCGCAGCATTCAGGGTAAGGCAATATTCGATATCCTTCTCAAGCCCGAATTCTATCAGCCTCTTATAATGCAAGGTGTTCTTCAGCAGTCCGTGCAGATCACCAGCAGAGCTTTCATAGATTTTTCTTGCAACAAATGCCAGATCACTTAGTTCAAGCTCATCTACCATTTCTGCCAGCCTGCTGATAACAACTCCGGCTGTTACCACATCATCAGTGGAGAATTGGCCGTCAGTTCCCGCACATATAAAGACTGTGTCTTTTTGCCGGTTATGTATGTATTCTGCAACTGCCTCCACATTTGTCATACTGCACAAAAGCACCTCGTCAGCATCAGCAGCTTTTCTGATGGCACGTGTGCCGTTTGTAGTTGTCATCAGCAGGGTTTTGCCTGCTACTACATCGGCAGTATATTCCAAAGGGGAATTGGAAAGATGAAAGCCGTCAATGGCATCAATATTTCGCTCGCCGCATAACAGGAAGGAATCCTTTTCATAATTCTTGGACATATTGATTACTTCTTCGATTTCTACTGCCGGTATTACTTCTTTGCAGCCGTTTGCCAAGGCTGCAAGGATGGTACTGGTAGCACGCAGCACATCAATTATTACTACGATTTTATCTTTCAAGTCCTTGTCCGAAACGCTGTCGGGGACAGCATATACATTCAGCTTCATTCGCTAACCTCCATCCGCACGTTTATTAAATTATAGCATAGAACATATATTCAGTCGAGTATTCAGACTTTTTCTGGTTAAGTTTATTGAATTTATGTTAAAGTATTGTCTCAGCTGCCGAATAGAATTGAGCAAACGACGACAGATGCCGCAAATCCCATAAAATCCGCGAACAGGCCGGCTGCCAGTATATACCTTGTATCCTTGATTCCAACAGAACCTAAATATATTCCGGCAGTATACAGAGTAGTTTCAGTGGAGCCCATCATGGTTGAGGCTGTCCGCCCAATAAAAGAGTCGGCTCCGTAAGTCCTGAGCATTTCAGCTAATATTCCTATGGAGGCTGACCCGGAAAGGGGACGCATAAAAGCCAGCGGCAGCAATTCAGCAGGGATGCCTGCCAGTTCGGTAAGAGGCGATACAAGCTGAATCAGCAGCTCCATGGCACCGGAACTGCGGAATACTCCAATGGCCGTCAGCATGGCTGTCAAATAGGGCAGAATGCGTACAACCGTAGTCAGGCCTTCCTTTGCCCCTTCAATAAAGGCTTCATATACCGGCACCTTCCTGTAAAAACCAATGGCTGAAATAAATATAATAAACACCGTGATAGCAAACCGGGATACAGCCTGCACTATACCAATCATATCCTTCCCTCTCTCCGTCTGTAGAATCGTTTCAAGATTAACGCCGCCGTAACACCGCTTAAAAGGGAGCAAAGGGTAGCTGCCAGAGTGCTGCTCACAATTTCAGACGGATCGGCAGAACCTGCGGCACTTCTCAAAGCAATGACAGTTGTAGGGATTATCTGCAGGGAGGCGGTATTAATAACAAGAAACAAGCACATGGCGTCAGAGGGTGACCTCTTGTCGGGATTCAGCTTCTGCAACTCGCCCATGGCCTTTAATCCCAAAGGAGTGGCAGCGTTGCCCAGTCCCAGAATATTGGCAATAATATTCATGGACATGGCACCAACAGCCGGACTGCCGGAAGGTAAATCGGGAAAGAGCAATCTGAGAAGGGGAGCTATTTTTCTAGAAAATACCCGGATCAGGCCTGCCTTTTCAGCAACCCGCATTAACCCCAGCCAAAGGCAGTATATTCCCGTCAGATTCAGGCCCAGTTCCACAGCATATTTTGCACTGTCAAAAGCGGCCTGAGTTGTCTGCTCTGTCTGTCCGGTAAAAAATGCGACAATAAAGCCGCCGGCCAATAAAACAAGCCAAATGATATTAATCATTTTATCCCATCCAATCTTGTCCCAAGCTTTTTAATATATGAATATGTGGCCGGCTTTGTCCAATAAACCAAAAAGTAGATTATTAAATATAAATATATATTTTTTCCAAAAAATTCTTTCGACATACTTGACTTATATTTCTAGTATTGGTAAAATAATATTGTAAGAACATGTCGAATTTTGACAATATAAGGAGGGGTAACATGAAATCTACAGGCATAGTCAGGAAGGTCGACGAATTGGGCAGAGTAGTCATTCCTATTGAATTGCGCAGAACTCTTGACATTGAAGAAAAAGACGCCTTGGAGATCTATGTAGAGGGAGAACACATAATTCTGAAGAAATATGCTCCAGCTTGCATTTTCTGTGATGATGCACGAGATATCAGACAATATAAGGGCAAGAACATCTGCAAAGCGTGTCTCGATGAACTGACATCTGAATAATAAGCATAAATAAGCATAATAAAAGCAGCCGGAGGCTGCTTTTTTGTAGTATCTGTTCCATGCTTCTCTATAACAAATAAATCAATTATTATCAATATCCAGGCCTACGCTGAAGGGGTATACCTGAGATTTCGACAAATTTCTGTCCTTTGCCACCTGTTTAACCGCTTCTTTCTTACTCATTCCTGACAGCAAATATTCTTTCAAATGCTCCTCTATGGATATGCCGCTGAAATCCCTTTTAAGCGGATTCTCCTTAAGTCCTTCCAGAATGACCACAAATTCTCCCCGAGGAGTGTTTTCCTTATAATGCCGGACTGCTTCTTCCAGTGTAAAATGCAGGACTTCCTCATAAATTTTAGTAAGCTCCCTGGCAATGGCAATCCTTCGGTCTCCTAGAATTTCATACAAATCCTGAAGCAGAGACAAAAGCCGGTGAGGCGCCTCATAAAGCACAATAGTTCGCTCTTCCGACTTCAGGCTCATAATCAGGCTCTTCCTATCCTTCTTTGCCAGAGGCAGGAAGCCTTCGAACGCAAAACGCTTTGTCGAAAAGCCGGATAATACCAGACCGGATAAGGATGCTGAAGGACCGGGTATAACGGTAACAGGTATTTGGGCCTCAAGTGCCAGAGCAACCAAATCTGCTCCAGGATCGGAGATTCCGGGCATTCCGGCATCGGAAACCAAAGCTACCTTAAAGCCCTTTTGAACCAGGGAAATGAGCTCCGGCCCCTTTTCCCTGCGGTTATGCTCATGATAGCTTAACAGAGGTTTGGAAATTTCATAGTGATTAAGCAGCTTAATGGTATGGCGGGTATCTTCAGCGGCAATATAATCTGCTTCCTTCAATATTCGCAGAGCACGCAGGGTTATGTCTTCCAGATTTCCTATAGGAGTTCCGCAGAGATAAAGACAGCCCTGCTTTTTTTCACTCATTTTCTTGTTTCTCCTTTCGACATTTATTGTCGGAAATAATCAATAAAAGATTACTCATTCCATATGGTAAATTACCTTTAGCTCAGGGGTGTATTCCTGATTCTCATCATACATAATAAGAGGCGGCATCCAGTTTAAAAAAGGCCTGCCGTGAAGCACTCCTTCCACCAGAACCAGAATGGGAGGCTTATTCACATGAGAATGAACCATACGTATGCGTTTTGGCTCCAGGCAGACTTTCCGCATTCCTTCTATTATATCAATCATGCGATCCGGTCTGTGAACCATGGCAAAGCGTCCTCCCGCTTTCAGCAGCAGGGAGGCTGACAATAATACATCATCCAGTGTACACATTATTTCATGTCTTGCTATATTTTTTACATCCTGAGGATTAACAAGGCCGGTGCCTAATTTTTTGTAAGGAGGGTTGGACACCACCAGGGTATATTGACCCCTCCCCAAAATCTCTGCCGCCTGCCTGATGTCTCCTTCAATAATTTTTACTCTGGACTGAAGCTGATTCAACAAAATGCTTCGGTTTGCCATCTCCACCATATCAGGCTGAATTTCCAGCCCGTAAATACAGGCATCTTCCATTCTGCCGGCCAGTAAAACGGGAATGATACCGGTTCCCGTACCCAAATCCACCACCTTGTCTCCCTTTCGGATTCCGGCAAAATGGGACAGCAGTACGGCATCTGTCCCAAAACAAAACATATTGGAGTTTTGAATTATACGAAGACCCTTCCATTGAAGGTCATCTATTCTCTCAAATTCCCTCAATATTTTTTCCATAATAAATTGTCACCATATTTCCAATTGAATTACTTATATTTATTCCTTTCATTTCACCGATAAGCCCAGGGTTTCAGCGAAATCCTCCATTTCCTTCAGGCCGGAGAAGGCACCAAGTTTAAGATACCTGACAATGCCTTCCTTATCAATTATATAATTTGTGGGCACTCCCCTCTGCTGATAAACCGCCCAGACAGAATCATCCGCATCCAATAGAATAGGAAAAGTATACCCGTATTCCGAGATAAACTTTCTGACACTCTCTTCAGCCTTTTCCGCATTATCCATTCCCCTGTTTTCCACTTGATTGGGATTGACCGCCAGGATTACAACATCCTCATCCTTATACTTTTCGTGAAATTCCTGCATATAAGGCATTTCATCCCGGCAGGGAGGACACCAGGTAGCCCAGAAATTAAGAAAAACAATTTTCCCTTTCTGGTCCGAAAGCTTTACAGTATTTCCGTCCAGGTCCTTTAATTCAAAATCTTCAATGGGAACGCCAAGGTTAATATAATAATAACCCGCCAGGGCCGATTCCCTGTCGCTGTTCGACTCTTCCGGTTCTTCTGCCTTCTGTGCACAGGCAGATGTTAAAATTGCAATTATGAGAATCAGTAAAATGATTCCTTTCTTTTTCTTCAGCATGCATCTCATTGAATAGTTAAACATAGCTCACTCTCTTTCAGTCATTAATAATATATCGGTAAAAATAAAAATCAGAAAGATATAAAATCTGGCCCAGCTTAATAAAAGGCCAGCAGTGCAAATAAATTATAGTAAATCATTATTCCTATAATGATAAGAATAATTCCGGATACTATTTTTATTATCTTCATATGCCGGCTGATTACTTTTAAATACTTCCAAAAATATCGGATTCCCACAGCCAGCAGCAAAAACGGCAGACCTAACCCAAAGGCATAAACAGCCAAAAGCAGCATTCCCCTAACCAGGGTTTCTGTATTGGCTGCAAGGAGCAGAACAGAAGTCAGAATCGGACCAATACAAGGCGTCCAGCCAATGCTGAAACCCATGCCGCCCAGAAATGATGTAAAGAGTCCTTGTTTTTCAGGCCGGATGAGCAACCGCTTTTCATAATTTAAAAAAGCTATTGGAAGGATGCCTGTATGAAACAGTCCAAATATCATAATAAGCAGCCCGCTGATCCGGCGCAAAAGATGCTGATGCCGTATAAGGAAAGAGCCTAAAGTGGAAGCTCCGGCACCCAATAAAACAAAGATTACGGTAAAGCCGAGAATAAAAGCCAAAGAGTTCATAATCAAGGTTTTTTGCGACTCTCTGTCCCGGGACATGGACTCCACGGTTTTCCCTGTTATGTATGTCATATATGCAGGTATAAGCGGCAGTACGCAGGGCGACAAAAAAGATGCCACTCCTTCCAGAAAGACAGGAATAAAAATAAACTGATTTTGCAAGAAAACACCTCCGGCGCTTTATCTGTATAAATTTATAAGTAACCTGATTTTACTTAAAACTAACACATTATTCAAGAACGATTGCAAGGCATGAAAAAAGACCGGCACGCAATTCTTTGCGTTTCCGGTCATTTAGCTTGATTGCTTTTGGTTTTAATTAAGTTTTATATAATCGCTGTGTACATAGCCGGTAAGACTGCCGCTCTTGATTTTGTACCACTTGCCGCTGGTGCTTAATATCTCGACCACGGCATTCCGCTTCAGGCCGCCTATTACCTTATAGTTGGTGCCGGCTCCGGAACGTACATTCAGGCTGGATGCCGTTACTGTTCCGGTTTTTGACGGACTCGGGTTCTCCTGAGCGGGCGGCTGACTGCCTACACTGACATAGTCGCTGTGTACATAGCCGATAAGGCTGCCGCTCTTGATTTTGTACCACTTGCCGCTGGTGCCTAATATCTCGACCACGGCATTCCGCTTCAGGCCGCCTATTACCTTATAGTTGGTGCCGGCTCCGGAACGTACATTCAGGCTGGATGCTGTTACTGTTCCTGTAGAAGCAGCCGGGGGTTCAGGTACAGAGGTTTCAATCTTAACATAGTCTCCATGCACATATCCCTGGAGGGAGTTAAAGGAAATCTTATACCATTCACCGACCTTCTCAAGAATTTTCAATTTGTCTCCTTTAACAACCATGCCCACTTTATGGTTTTTGGTTCCGGGCCCGCTTCTGACATTCAAGTCAGAAGCAGTTACAATTCCGTATTTTTCCTCATTGGGAGGCAAGGCCGGATCAGTCTTGGGCGGATCTTTCGGAGGATCCTGTGGAGGGTCAGGATCAGGATCCGGCTTTTCTGCATTCTCCAGTTCAACATATTCTTTGCTTACATAGCCGGTCAGATTTCCTGCCTTCATCTTGTACCAATCACCGGTCTGCTCAAGGATTTCAATTTTGGTATTGTTGGTCAGTGAGCCTATCACCTTATATTGAGTGCCGGGGCCCTGACGTACATTCAGACTGGTATTTACCTTAACTACGCCGTATCCCACCGGTTCGGGATCCGGGGAAGGAGTTGGATCAGGCGTTGGTTCCGGTGTTTCGGGAGGGGCATAATCCGGATCCGGACGCGGGGAATTAATCAACTTTGTTGAACTTGACCCCGGATAGTAGAACTCAAGAATTTCTTTATAGGAAAAACCTTCCCTTGCCATCTGCTGCGCCCCGTACTGGCTCATGCCGACTCCGTGGCCGTAGCCGCCGCCGTTAAGGACAAATGCATCGCCTTTGCCTTCAACCTGGAACAGCAAACTATATGTATTCAATATGGATCTTGCATTATTCTTAGTTAAGGAAACAGTCTCCTGAACGGTTTCCTTCGATCCGTCAGAAACCCTGACAGCCTCAACGGTAACAATCAGCGTACCTGTTTGCAGACGTCCGCTGTCATTATAATTGACAATTATATCGTCAATACTCTTTACGGCAATACTGGATTCATCTCCCCTATACCCGCGTCCCATGAGGGAATTTATTATCTGCGGAACGATTTTGTTAACCAGGCTGCTGTTAACCGGTGTTTTAGCATAAGTTACCTTCCAGGAAGCCTTGGAATTGCTGGGATTGCTAATATCATACGGATCATCTTTCACAACCAGATAAGGATAATCGGTGCTGAAGATATTTCCTGCCCGTTCAGTTTTACCTCCATTGCTGGAAGAATAAAAGGCATGAACAAAATTCCCGCCATAGGTTAATACCTGACCTTCAGTTTCGTTTACTGCTTGTATGCATCTGCCGTAAGACTTATTATAGCCTGCGTATACCTGGCTGCTTTGAGTATCTACCAGGTGATAATAGCTGCTGTAACGTGTCTTCATCTCAGCCACCGCATAGTTACGGGCTGCAACAGCCTGGGCTTTCAATGCTTCTAAAGGCCAGCTGTTGGACATTTCATAAGGTAAAACTCCATAGAGATACAGCTCTAAATGTATGTGATTTACCAGGCGTATTCTGCTGCCGTCTGCCCGGAATTCCATATCACCAAGATAGTTCACAGTACCATAATCCGGATTGCTTATCCTCAGAGTTCCGGAACGCCGTTGCAATATAAAACTGCTTCCCATATACCAGCTCTGTGAACCATCGGTCAAATACAGAGTTCCGCTTTTCAACTGAACCGTATACTGCTTTTGTTCAATCGGTATGGAAGAATTACCCTTAACGGAATAATCACCTTGCACTGTGACAGCGATGCTCGTTTTTGCCCCCATAGAGTCCAGCCTTACACGTATTATGCTGTAATCATTTGCTGCAGATGCCGGCATCACCCCAATAAAATTCAGGGCTACCAGAAGGCTGGTTATAAATGCTAAAAGCCTGCGCATGCGCTTCACCACCTCATAAAATTATAGTTATGTAAAAGAAAACAATATCCTGTGTATTTATTCGCCAATGACAGTCAAATTCCTGCTTAATAGTAAAAACTTTGATAATCTGCACAAAAGCAAAAAATTCCAATAAAAAAAGACCCGATCCAAAGAGATCAGGCCTCTTTTCATACTATTTATTCCGGTTGGCAAGCTTCCGTCGGACACACATCGGCGCATGCTCCACATTCGATGCAAAGATCTCCATCAATTTCATATATGTCGCCTTCGGAAATTGCGTCTACAGGACACTCCGCTTGACAAGCACCGCATGCAATGCAGTCTTCACTAATTACATAAGCCATCGAAGTCACCCCCTCATAATATTAACCCCTATTAAAAAATCCCAACATATTCTATCACTTTCCCCGGAAAATAGAAAGTGTTTTTTGCCTTTTTTCGCTAAAATAATCTATAATGCCTTTTCAACTTTCATCATCTTTAATAAAATCTATTTCACTCAACGGAAATTCATTCACCTCAATTTCATCATCGTCCAGAATCATTTTAACTTTTACTCTTTCCGTTAACAAGGCTACCTCAAGCACCTCTGCCGGACCCTCAGGCGTATTGACCTGCTGCCCTTCCTTAGGCATCCTGCTGCGGACATCTTCATAATACTCCTGTTCATACTTCAGACAGCACATCAACCTGCCGCAGATTCCTGAAATCTTTGACGGGTTTAGTGAAAGATTCTGTTCCTTGGCCATCTTAATGGATACGGGGTGGAAATCTCCCATGAAAGTGCTGCAGCACAGGCCCAAACCGCAAGGTCCCAAACCGCCCAGCATTTTAGCCTCGTCCCGCACACCTATCTGCCGTAATTCTATGCGGGTTTTGAAAACTGCTGCCAAATCTTTTACCAGCTCACGGAAGTCAATTCGTCCGTCTGCTGTAAAATAAAAAATCAGTTTGCTGTTATCAAAAGTCAGTTCCACATCAACCAGATTCATTGGAAGCCCATGGGTTTGTATCTTTTCTTCGCATATTTTCATGGCTTCCTGCTCTTTTTTCTTGTTTTCCTTAACCTTTATAATATCTTCTTCATCAGCTTTCCTGATAACAGGTTTCAGCGGCATAACTATTTCTTCTTCAGATACCATCTTCGGCGCAACTACTACATCGCCAAATTCAATACCCCGCGCTGTTTCAACAATAACGTGATCATTTTCCTGCAAATCGATCCCGCTGGGATCAAAATAATATATTTTACCGGCTTTTTTAAACCGTACTCCTACTATGAGATGCATTATCTGCTCCTCCCTAAAATTGGTAAAGCATCGTTTCTATAGTTAATTGATAGTTGGTGTTGCTCTTCAACATTGTTCGGGCAAGTTCTATCTTTTGTATCATATCCTGTAATCCCTTGCTTGTAAAGCGAGCAGCCTGTTTGCTCAAGAGGGAAGATTTATCCTTATTTATTATAAGATTCCAGTCCCCCGTTTCCTTAAGCAGAATAAGATCGCGAATCCACAGCTCCATAAGTTCAAAAAGAACTTCTGTCCGATCTTTGTTATCCATAAAAAGACCATATAAGTCTGCAATTTTTACAGACCCGGCCAACCCTATGCCTCTGGCCAGTTCTTCGCGGCAGGCATGCAGGGTTTCATCATTGGCCAGCGTCAGAGCCTTGCCCGGATTCCCCTGGGATAGGACAGCATAAACTGAAGCTTCTTCGGGGTCCATTGAATAATGTCTGTTCAGCAATTGGGCAATCTCTTCATGAGACAAATGGCCAATGCGGAAATGCTGACATCTTGATAAGATAGTGGGAAGAAGGGAATTTATATTATCAGCCAACAGGATAATGACTGTATGAGAAGGGGGTTCTTCCAGAGTTTTTAACAGGGCATTTTGTGCCTGAACATTCATTAAATGCGCATCCTCAATAAAACAAATCCGCCTTCCTGCCTGATAGGGTTTTATATTAACCACCGACTGCATGTCCCGGATTTGATCAACCAGAATGGCAGTCTTGCCTTCCAGGATGCGAACACGCACAACATCAGTATGGTTTCCGCTGTCAAATTGTCTGCAGGTAATGCAGCTCCTACAGGGCTTACCTTCTCCTTTATTCGTGCATAGCAAGGCCTGAGCGAATAAATTGCTCATGGTTTTTTTGCCGGAACCTTCCGGCCCTATGAATAAATAAGCATGGACAATCATTCCTCTGTCAAGAATCCTTTCCATTGCATACAACAGAGGTGATTGTCCAATAATAGTACCGGTATTCATTCAGGCTTTGCATCCCTCTCTTTTCTCAGCGACTTGTCATGCCTGGAATATTTAAAATCAGATCTTGCGGAAATCTTCCACATCAACTACAAATACTGTAGCACCGCCTACTGTAACCTCAACAGGATAGGGTACATAAACCCCGGCCGCACCGGCC
>JAAZHD010000058.1 GCA_012510895.1 Clostridiales bacterium | reverse complement strand
TTCTCGTATATCATGGCTTTTTAGAAGTGAAATACTTTAATCCATTACCGGTTGGTTCACAACCGGTACCATAGGTCTTGGCAGATCACAAGTCAGTGGTCTCAGACGGGCACCTTCCCCTCCTGCCATTATAATAGCTTTCATGTAATCATCCTCTCATTTCTTTAGGCAAGTTAAAATTTAGTAATAGTATGTTCACTCTGACTAGGAATATTCTGCCAAACCTAAAGAAAATTAAAGGACGGTATCTTTCTCCCGCCCGATTGACTCACTTTATGCAATTGTTGCAAATTCCGATAAACTGTACTCGATGATATTCTACTTTAAATTTGTATTTACGGTAAATTATATTTTCTAATTCTTCAAGAATGTCTTCCTCCACTTCAACTATCTTTCCACAGTCCCTGCAAACCAAATGATGATGATGGTTTTCTTCAGATTGCATAAGCTCATAACGATAACGTCCATCATCAAAATTAAGTTTTTGTAAGAGCCCTATCTCTTCTAATAATGAAATAGTTCGATAAACAGTTGCTAATCCTATTTCGGGATATTGCTCTTTCACTTTTATGTATATTTCATCAGCACTTAAATGTTTTTCTTTATTCCTCAGAATTACATCCATCGTTGCTTTTCGTTGAGGTGTCAGTTTATATCCTTTTTCACGAACGATCTTATTTATTCGACTTTTTTCTTTAAACACAAATTTCACTTCTTTCCCAAAATACTATCTGGGTTTATTTAACTCAGTAAGCAGCTCCTCATTCAAAATTTTTATATGTGTGCCTTTCATACCTAAAGACCTTGATTCGATAACACCTGCACTTTCCAATTTACGTAAGGCGTTTACTATAACAGAACGGGTAATACCTACACGATCAGCTATTTTGCTTGCTATTAACAAACCTTCCATACCATTGAGTTCAGCAAATATATGCTCAATAGCCTCCAACTCAGAATATGATAATGTACTGACAGCCATTTGCACATCGGCTTTCTTGCGGGCTTGTTCTTCATATTCTTCTGTTTTAGAACGCATAATCTCCAATCCTACAATGGTTGCACTATATTCAGCCAAAATTATTTCTTCGGTAGTCATGTCTCTGCCATGGAATTCAAAAATAAGCGTGCCTAATCTACCGAGCCCTGAAATCACTGGAACAACCGCAATACGGACATAATCATTTTTGTTCTTGTCTATGTTGATATTGATATGTGTTTCGTCATAACTCAATAGCTCCTGATTGAATTCGTCAGAAAAACGAAATTCGTTGGCATTTGATTCTATCAATGGTAGTATGCTATCTTTGTTATATATAGCTTTGCCTATGATGCGACCTTTCTTGCTTGCTACAAAAACGTTACAGTTTAGAATTTGACTTAGTATATTTGTTAAATCGGAAAACATTACGCCGTCTGGTCCGGCATCTTGCAAAACCTTATTTAACTTCCTTGTATTTTCTAATAAATTACAGGACATTAGCAGTTCACTCCTTTTATTATAAAATGAATTTGTTTAAGTCTGTTTCCTTAATAATATCCTGTAGATTCTTTTTTACAAATGCGCTGTCAATAGTAATAGTCTGATTACGTAAATCTTCTGCATTATAAGACAAATCTTCCATTAATTTCTCAATCACTGTATGAAGTCTTCTGGCCCCAATGTTTTCTTTACTTTGGTTCATTATATATGCGATTCTTGCTATTTCATCAATAGCATCATCGGTGAACACTAAATTTACGCCTTCGGTTTCCATAAGTGCAATTTGTTGTTTAATAATTGCATTTTCTGGTTGTATTAAAATTTGTCGAAAGTCTTCTTCTGAGAGACTCTTTAACTCCACTTGTATAGGAAATCGTCCTTGTAATTCAGGAATTAAATCGGAAACTTTAGATACATGGAAAGCACCAGCAGCGATAAATAAAATATGATTGGTTTTTATAGGACCATATTTGGTCATAACTATTGTACCTTCAACTATAGGAAGAATATCCCGTTGCACACCTTCTCGGGATACATCAGGACTAGTTCCCATCTCTTTACCAGCAATTTTATCGATTTCATCCAAGAATACAATGCCGTTTTGTTCTGCCAACTGGATAGCTTCGTCAATAACTTCATCCATATCAATGAGTTTTTGAGCTTCTTCTTGCTCAAAAATCTTTCTTGCTTCCCTGATAGTAGTTTTTCGAGTACGTTTCTTCTTAGGAAAGATATTCCCGAATATATCCTGAATTTGGATTATCATATCTTCATTACCCAATCCAGGCAAGACTCCTATTCCAGGATACTGGTTTTCACTTACTTCGATCTCTATTATAGAATCTTCCATCTTTCCTTCTCTGAGACGATATCGAAATTTTTCCCGTGTACTTAGTTGTGATTTCATTGATAGTGAACTTATAGCTGAATTCTCTTCTTCTATTTCTGAAGGAACAACTTCAACATCTATTTGCTCGTTATTATCTTCATGAAAAAGACTAAAAGGAGTAGAATTTTTCTTTTTCTGCGGGGGAAGCAAAGAGTCCAATATACGTTCTTCTGCGGCTATGGCAGCTTTTTCGCGCACGGTGGCCATCTTTTCATTTTTTACCATTCTAATTGCAGCTTCAACCAAATCTCGTATAATCGATTCTACATCTCGACCTACATATCCAACTTCCGTAAATTTAGTTGCTTCCACTTTCACAAACGGAGCATGAACTAATTTTGCTAATCGGCGTGCAATTTCAGTTTTACCTACTCCGGTAGGTCCTACCATAAGTATGTTTTTAGGAGTAATTTCTTCTCTGATTTTTTCATCTAATTGATTTCTACGATATCTATTTCGCAGTGCAGTAGCTACAGAACGTTTCGCTTCTGTTTGACCAATTATAAATCGATCCAATTCACGGACTATTTCCTTTGGGGTTAAATTCATAAATAATCCTCACCTTTATATTTCTTCTACGTAAATGTTGTTATTGGTAAAAACACAAATAGAAGCTGCTATTTTCATCGCCTCTCTAGCAATTTCTGCTGCTTCCATTTCTGTATGAGAAGCTAATGCTTTTGCTGCGGACAAAGCATACATTCCACCTGAACCGATGGCGATGATCTCATCATCTGGTTCTATGACCTCTCCAGTACCTGATATCATTAACAAATTCTCTTTATCCATGGCTATAATCATGGCTTCCAGTTTTCGTAATACTTTATCTGCTCTCCACTCACGTGCAAGTTCAACAGCTGCACGTTGTAAATTTCCTGCGTATTCTTCCAGCTTAGCTTCAAACTTCTCGCTCAATGTAAAAGCATCAGCTACTGAGCCGGCAAAACCCACTAATACACTGTCATGATAGAGCCTCCTTACTTTTCGGGCACCATGTTTCATAATAACGGTTTGTCCGAGAGTGACTTGTCCATCACCGGCTATGGCGCCTTTTCCATTTTTTCTTATTGCTATAATTGTTGTACCCTTCAGCATGAGGTTCATTCTCCTTTTCATTTAAACCAATGGAATTTTATCATAATCAACTAAAATATACAATATAGTTTAAACAATTCTGTATATTCTGATATATGTTTTCAAGATAGTACTTTCTTTTAAAAATGTTGAATAAAATTTACTAGCCAATGCCAGTCAAAATAAATTAAAAGATGTTTTTAACAATACTATTTATTAATGTTAGTGAACGATTAACGATAGCTATATTTTTTTCCTTCTTGTTTTTAATCCGTTTTTCTAAAGGAGCTATTATTCCAAAATTAGCATTCATTGGCTGAAAGCCATAAGTCGGAGAATGTGAAATATAATATGCCAATGCTCCTATCATAGTTTTATCTGTGAAGTCTATAGGCTTCTTTCCTTTTAGGGTATGGGCTAAAGTTAACCCAGCCAGTAGTCCACTTGAAGCAGATTCTACATATCCTTCCACTCCTGTTATTTGACCGGCAAAAAAAACATTTTTATTTTTTCTAAAACGGTAATATTGATCTAATAATTTCGGGGAATTTATAAAAGTGTTCCTATGCATAACGCCGTATCTGACAAACTCTGCATTTTCGAGTCCGGGTATCATAGAGAACACGCGTTTTTGCTCGCTAAATTTCAAGTGTGTTTGAAAACCAACCATATTATAAAGAAGTCCGCGTGAATCATCTTGACGAAGCTGAACCACAGCATAAGGCTCTTTACCTGATTTGGGATCGATTAGACCAACTGGCTTTAATGGCCCGAACCTCATGGTATCAATCCCTCTGCGTGCCATTATTTCAATTGGTATACATGCTTCAAAAATCTTGCCTTGTTCAAAATCTTGTGTTGGTGCTTCTTCTGCATTTACTAATTCTTTATAGAAAGCGTAATACTCATCTTTAGACAAAGGACAATTGATATAATCATTGCCGCCTTTATTGTAGCGCGAAGCCCGAAATACCTTTTCCAGATTCAAAGATTCATATGTAATAATTGGTGCAGCCGCATCGTAAAAATAAAAATGATCTTGATTTACCAGTTTAGAAATACTTTCCGAAATTGCGGAAGAAGATAACGGTCCGGTTGCTATGATTATCGGATTTTTGCAAGGCATTTCTATATTTAATATCTCTTTACGATACAAGTGGATATTTGGATGAGCATTGATTCTTTCAGTTATATAGGAGGCAAAACCTTCCCGATCAACTGCCAAGGCACTACCGGCAGGGATTTTATTGTTATCTGCAGCTTCTATAATTAAAGAACGAAGCAAACGCATTTCTTCTTTTAGCAAACCTGATGCGTTATCTAATTTATTTGATTTTAAAGAATTGGAACAGACAAGCTCTGATAACTTATCTGTTTTGTGAGCAGGTGTCATTTTATATGGTCGCATTTCGTATAATTCAACTGAAATTCCTTGATTAGCAAGTTGCCAAGCAGCTTCGCATCCTGCTAAGCCTGCTCCTATTATTTTAACTTTCATACATTCATCCTTTACTCGTTTTTCTTCTAGAATCATATATATATCCACATTGTTTATCAGAACAAACTATCTTTTTTCCATTTGAAGTTATTTTTTCTATCATATAACTGCCGCAATTCGGACATTTTTCTTTTACTGGAAGATCCCAAGAAACGAAGTTGCATTCCGGGTAATTTTCACATCCATAAAATTTCCTGCCCTTTTTAGATTTTCTCACAACAATAGCTCCATTACATTTAGGGCATACTGCATCTACTTCCTCCAAAATTGGTTTTGTATTACGGCAATCGGGGAAATTAGGACAAGCTAAAAATTTTCCGTATCGTCCTATTTTGATCACCATATTACTTCCACATTTTTCGCAGATCACATCAGATACTTCATCTTCCAACTCAATCTTTTCAATGGATCTCTCAGCATTTTCCATATATTGAGAAAATATTTTGTAGAATTCTTGCAAAATACTACGCCATGCAACATTTCCGTCTTCTACCTCATCCAATTTTTGTTCCATTTCTGCAGTAAATTTATAGTCCATTATACTGGGAAAGTACTCCATCATAAGATCATTTACTATTTGTCCGAGTTCAGTAGGTATCAATGTTTTTGCATCTCTTTCTACATAACCTCGGGATAAAATAGTAGAAATCGTTGGTGCATAAGTACTAGGACGACCTATACCCATATCTTCTAAAGCACGCACTAATGATGCTTCGGTATAACGTGGAGGAGGTTGAGTGAAATGCTGCTCAGGCTTCCACTCTTTTAATGTAATTAACTGCCCTTCCTTTAAAGGTGGTAAATTGACATCTTCATCTGTGTTATCTTCATCATTTTCTTCCTTATATACGGCTGTATATCCGGGAAAAATTTTACGAGATCCATTGGTACGAAAACTATACTCATCAGCGTTTATATGTATTGTTATTACTTCGTACAGAGCCGGTGTCATCTGACTGGCTAAGAACCGATCATAGATTAAGCGATATAAGCGCAATTGGTCTCTTTTTAAAGAATCTTTAAGCTCATCAGGAGTTTTATTTATGTAGGTAGGGCGGATTGCCTCGTGAGCATCCTGTGCACCTTTCTTACTTTTATATACATTGGGTATACTTGGATAATATTCTCTCCCAAATTTTGATTCTATAATTTTTTTTGCAGAATTTTGCGCCTCAACCGAAACACGGGTTGAATCAGTACGAATATAGGTGATTAAAGCAAGGGATCCTTCGCCTTTTACATCTACCCCCTCATAGAGTTGCTGTGCTAACATCATGGTCTTTTTAGTACTAAATCCGAGTTTTCGTGCAGCATCTTGTTGAAGGGTACTAGTAGTAAATGGCGCAGGTGCTTTGCGCTTCCTCTGTCCCTTTTGTATCCTTTCAACCTTGAATGTAACTTTATCCAATCTTGACAATATTTGGTCTATTTCTTCTTTATTATTTGGTGTTATCCTTTCATTCTTCCATCCATATAGGTAAGCTTCAAACTCGTGATACTTTTTGTCAGTGTCAGGATAAAAAACTCCTTTTAATGTCCAGTATTCTTCTGGTCTAAAAGCTTGTATTTCATTTTCCCGATCACATATTATACGCGTCGCAACGGATTGCACACGGCCTGCACTTAGACCTTTACGTACTTTACGCCATAACAATGGACTGATTTTATATCCTACCACTCTATCCAGCACTCTGCGAGCTTGTTGTGCATCAATCAAATTTTGGTTAAGAAGCCTTGGGTTTTTAATAGCATTTGTTACTGCCTGTTTAGTGATTTCGTTAAACTCTATTCTGCAAGGGGAATCCCCATTTATTTTCAGAACATGAGTCAAGTGCCAAGCAATCGCCTCTCCTTCTCTGTCAGGGTCAGTTGCAAGATAGATTTCATCTGCATTTTTGGCTGCTTTTCTAAGCTTTACCAGTATTTCACCTTTACCTCGAATAGTAATATATTTCGGCTCAAAGTTATTATCGATATCTACTCCTAATTGACTTTTGGGCAGATCTCTTATATGTCCCATAGATGCTTCTACTTTAAAATTTCTGCCTAAAAATTTCTTAATTGTTTTTGCTTTTGTAGGGGATTCTACTATGACTAATTTTTGCGTCATTAACAAGCCTCCAAATTATACCTTCCATTGAATACTAAATATTTTACCAGGCAATTTCTTTATAACTCCCTTAATTTCCATAAGGGTTAAAATCCCATTTAGTTGGCCTGGTTCTATTTTCGTAAGTAAGACTAAGTCCTCAAAACCTTTTTCACCATCTTCCAAAGCATTATACACCAGCGATTCGAATAAATCAAGGACCTGCGTAGAACTGTCCGGCCTATGGAAAGGAAGAATAGATTGGCTTTGGAGGAGGGATGCATTTTTCAGGTCTTCTATTATATCCTCTACTGAAGTAACGATTTTAGCCCCTTCTTTTAATAGTTTGTTTGTACCCTGACTAAGTGGGCTGTTAATATTACCTAGAAGTGCATAAACATCTCTTCCTTGTTCCAATGCACAATCTACAGTTATCAATGCTCCACTTTTAATGCCTGCTTCTACAACCAAAATACCATGAGACATTCCACTAACGATTCGATTACGTGCAGGAAAATTACCTGGGGCAGGACTGGTACCAGGAGGATATTCACTTATAATTGTTCCTCGTTCGAGAATGGAATAGTATAGTCTTTTATTTTCAAGAGGATATATATAATCTACACCGCAACCCAATACGGCAATAGTATACCCATTTTCAGCATCCAAAGCTCCTGCATGGGCCATAGAATCTATTCCACGAGCCATACCACTAATAATGACGACCCCTGCTTCTGCAAGGGTACGTGAAATATTTCGGGCTGTTATACGCCCATATTCTGAAGAACGGCGTGATCCAACAATTGCAATTGTCGGCAGATTAGTTTTAAGCTCTTGACCCATTACATATATTACAGGCGGAGGATCATATATTGTTTTTAACAAAGGCGGATATTCCTTGCATAGTAGAGTGATTACCCTAATATTTTGGTTAAGTAAAATTGCATCAGCTTGTTTCAGGTATTTTTCGCTTTTGTAATTACGTAAGATTTCTATATTCTTTTTTCCTATTATCAGTTCCGCATGTTTTAATTCTGCATCAGTTGCTCTAAATATTTCTGCAGGCGAGTCAAAAAACTCTAAAAGTTTATAGAATCGCCTTGCTCCTATACCCGGTATACAGCTCAACCATACCCAATAC